>CAZDLO010000058.1:0-20784 GCA_964506325.1 uncultured Tangfeifania sp. | reverse complement strand
TGTATAAACCCTCAAGGTTGGTACAACCTTGAGGGTTTATACAACCTTGAGGGTCTTAAAAAAAATATCGTTACTAAAATCATTATGGAAATCAAAAAAACACAAACACGCAGGGATTTTATTGCAAAATCGACCCTGACAGCATCATTATTAGCAGTAGGACTGAGCGATTCAGCGGCAGCCGGACAAAACAGGGTCCCTGGTGCCAATGACAGGATACGGATGGGATTTATAGGCATCGGGAACAGGGGGTCTCAGCTTCTCGAACTGTTCATGCAAAACAAGGATGTCGAAATAGCTGCCCTTTGCGACATCTATGAACCTTACCTGCAGCGGGACCGCAGCAAGGTGGATCCACGATACCTGGCAGACAGGGCCTCGTCAATTCCGCAAATGGGAGAAAAATTCGCATCGGCACCAAGGCTTTACAACGATTACCGCAAACTACTGGAAGACAAAACTATAGATGCTGTCTGTATCGCAACTCCCGACCATTGGCATGCCATCCAAATGATTGAGGCAGTCCGTGCAGGCAAAGATGTTTATGTTGAAAAACCGCTTACCCAAACGATAAAGGAAGGCAGAACAATGGTCAATGTTTGGAAAGCAAGTGATCGGGTCGTCGCAGTCGGACTAAACCGGAGGGGCAATGAAGTATACCAGAAACTTGCAAAAGATATCCCTGCAGGAAAAATCGGGCAGGTTACGGTTGGCCGGGCTGCTCGTGTAAGCAACCTTTTCCCCAATGGAATCGGTAAACTGAAGGCAGAAAATCCTCCCAAGGATTTCAACTGGGACATGTGGCTCGGACCAAGGTCTTCCAGGCCTTACCAATACAATATTGCACCCTACATGTTCCGCTGGTGGGGCGATTTCTCCAGCCAGATGGGGAATTGGGGTGTGCATTACATGGATGCCATGCGTTGGATGATGGGTGAAGTTGCCCCGGTAGCCATTACTGCTCATGGCGGAAAATATGTTTTGGATCACGACGGCGACATTCCGGACACGATGCAGGTTACCTATGAATTTGCTTCAAAAAAAATCATTTCATTTAACATTTTTGAAGCCAGCGGCGGAGAAATGTTCCCTTACGGCGAAATTGAACTTCGCGGTACAAAGGGAAATCTCTATGCAAGCCAGGATGGATACAAAATTGTCCCATCAAAAAAAGGACAATTTCAAAACTGGAAGGATAAGGAGCTTGTAAAAGCCGAAGAATTTAATATCCCATCGCAGGATCTTAAAGACGGGAGTAACTCTTTTGCAACTGCAAATGTAATCCGCAACTTCCTGGATTGCATCAAAACAAGGCAGAGTCCGTTTTGCACACTGGAAGAGGGACACCGCTCCACCAGTTTTGCGCACCTGGCAAATATTGCCCTGGCAACCGGAAAACGCCTTCAGTGGGATCCTGATAAGGAGTTGTTCACCAATTCTGAAGAAGCCAATAAAATGCTGCATTATGAATACCGCAAACCCTGGAAATTGTAAGCTATGGAACGACGCAATTTTATAAAGACCACCGGACTCTCAGCTGCCGGGATTACTCTTGCCGGAAAAGGGCCAGCCAAAGCTGCCTCCAATGTTAAATCCCTGAAAAGGCCTCTCTGCGCATTTACCAAATGCCTGCAGTTTCTCAACTTTGAGCAGGTAGCAGAAGTTCTTTCCCGCCAGGGATTTGATGGCGCAGATATCACAGTCAGGCCCGGAGGACAGATTGAACCGGAAAATGTAAAATCGGAATTGCCAAAGGCTGTTAAAACCCTTCAGAAATCCGGTATAGAAATGCCAATGATGGTTACCGCTGTGACTGATGCCGACAATCCCCTGGAAGTAACCACTCTGCAGGTAGCTGCTGACGCAGGGGTCCGTTATTACCGGATGGGATGGCTGGCCTATGATTTCACGAAGACCATTCAGCAAAATCTCGACCATTATAAAACCAAATTCGAGAAGCTGGCCAGGCTAAACGAAAAGTTGGGTATCAATGGCGGATACCAGAATCATTCCGGATTACATGTCGGGGCACCCGTCTGGGATTTATATGACCTAATGAAGGATGTCAACCCTAAATACCTTGGTGTTCAATACGATATCCGTCATGCAGTCACAGAGGGAGGTTACAGCTGGATGCTTGGAATGAAAAGGGTCGAACCCTGGATCAGGACCATTTGCATCAAGGATTTCGTCTGGGGTAAGGATGCCAAAGGGGGATGGAAACATAAGAATGTTCTGCTTGGTGAGGGAATGGTCAGTTTCGATGATTTTCTCAAAGAATATTCCCGACTGAACGTCGAAGCACCTGTCAGCCTCCATTTTGAATACGACCTGGGCGGAGCGGAAGCTGGAAAGAGAACTACCACGATGGACCATGAGAAAATCTATTCATTGATGAAAACTGACCTCGACTGGTTCAGAAAAAGCCTTCAGAAAAACAAAATTGATTTTTAGCAGATCTTCTTTGCGTTTCATGTATATAAACTTTGTGTCCTTTGGGGTTAATTATTCCAATCATAATCTTGAAATAAGCTAAAAAAAATATGTCAAACAGAAGGGAATTTATCTCGACAGCAGGAATTGCAGGTTCTGTGGCAATGACGGGGTTACCGGCTATGGGAGCTTCATGCCATCCCGCTGCGGCAAAGGCCGTCACCATTTATGAAGTCAGTTCCAATTTCGAAAGGGAGCCGCTTATCCGCCCGTTCGGATTCAAAGGGGGTTATATGACTGAGATATGGCAAACCGCCAATTATCTGAAAAGCAGTTCTGGCAAACACAGGATCGGGCTTTGCACGCAGAATGTGCTTTGGTCTGATGCACAGGTATTTGCAGCCCATTCGGAGAGCGGTGGCAATGCACTGATGTTTGCCATGACCGAAAGGGCGCTCCAGATCATAAAAGGCCAGAGTTTTACCACTCCGGTTCAGTTGCTCGACAACATCCTTCCTGAGGTTTATGCCTATGGCCAAAAAATTACCGCCAACCCCAATCTTCGAAAAACTTTTGCGCTGAATGCACTGGTTGGGGCAGACAATGCAGCCTGGCTGCTTTATGCAGCGGAAAACGAGTTCAGCACCTTTGATGAAATGGTCCCCTCTGCCTACAGACCTGCACTTTCAAATCACCACAGCCAGGCAGCTGCCATCCCGCTGATGGCTTACAGCATTCCGGTCAGCGAAATCAGTGCAGCTGTTGATCAGGGGTATTTTTTTATGAAAATAAAGATCGGGCAGCCGGGTACACAGGAAGAAATGCTCGAAAAAGACAAAGCCAGGCTTACTGCCATCCACCAGGCAATAGGAAATGTGCGTACCAAACACTCAAAAGATGGGAAACTACCCTATTATTTCGATGCCAACGGGCGGTATGAAAATAAGGAGACCCTGCTAAAACTCCTGGACCATGCGAGGAAGATCGGAGCTTTCGACCAGATTGCCATCATTGAAGAGCCTTTTGCAGAAGAAATGGAGGCTGATGTCACAGATATCCCGGTACGACTTGCTGCCGATGAAAGCGCCCATACTGATCAGGATGCCATCAAACGGATTGAAATGGGATACAAGGCCATCGCGCTGAAAGCCATTGCCAAAACTCTCAGTATGACCCTGAAAATTGCACAAGCCGCTTATGAGCGCAATGTACCATGCTTTTGCGCAGATCTGACTGTTAACCCTATCCTGGTGGACTGGAACAAAAATGTGGCAGCCCGTCTCAATGCCTTTCCGGGACTTGGAAATCTCGGACTTATAGAAAGCAATGGCCATCAGAACTATAAAAACTGGAATACCATGCTGAGTTACCATCCCCGGGAAAAAGGTTCATGGGTGAAGGCTCAACAAGGAGTATATGAACTCGACAGTGATTTTTACCGGACAAGCGGCGGCATTTTTGAACCCATGCCCCACTACGAGGAAATGTTCGCCAAATCCGGGAAGTAGAATTATAAATCATTAATCAACAGTGTTTTATGAAGAAATCACCCGCAAATCCAATACTATTTATTACCATATTCATTATTTCGTCATTTCATTCCCCTAAAATTTTTTCTGAAGATAGGATGCAAGTCCGCTATCTTCATCCGGTATTTGAAAAAGTAGCCATGCAGAAGGACATTGAGTTTGCTGAAGTAACCAGCTTCGAAGGCAAGACCGAAAAACTGCTGCTGGATATTTATTCCCCGGAAGGCGACAAGGGAAAACAACGGCCTGTCATACTATGGTTTCACGGGGGTGGTTTCCGGCCGGGAAATGATAAGAGACAGGATTACATCGTAAGGTTCTCAAAAGATTTTGCAAAAAGAGGTTATGTTTGTGTTTCAGTCAATTACCGCATCAGGGAAAATCCAAAAGATGACAAGGAGGGAACAATGTCTGATGCCTTGAAGGATGCCATGACCGGCCTTAACTGGATTAGGGCCAATCAGAAAAAACTGGGGATAGACCCTAATAAAATAATTGTAGGGGGAGGATCAGCCGGTGGCATGCTGACTACTAATTTTGGTTTCAAGGACAATACCACGGCAGAGCCTTGGGATAAAGCCGGAATCATAGGCCTTGTCAATCTCTGGGGAAGTCCGGAACCGGCATACATGTTTTCAGCGATAGACAAAAATGACCCTCCCATGATCATTGTTCACGGCACTGCCGATAAAATAGTTTCCTTTGAAAATGCCGTCAGCCTTTCGAAACAACTGGAAAACAACCAGGTAAAGCATGAACTTATCCCCCTGGAAGGGGCTGAGCACACGCCGATGAAAAGGTATGATGAATTTGTGGAAAAAATCTCGGCCTTCGTCTTTTCCCTGCTGAACCTTAAAAATTGAATTTCTTAAGTTAAAAAATGAAGAATAAAAACAATATCATCCTGGCTGTCAGACAGATGATAATCTTAATCCTATTTTTGCTTCCCATTCAGCTCTGTGCGCAGAGCCCTTCCTGGGAAGAGGTCGCCCCGGGAATATGGAAAACAGTGACAGGAGTGCCGGATAAATTCGATCTGCTGAAGGCTGCAAATGTCAAACCATACCTGGAAGGATTGCAAAAAATGGGAACAGCAAATTTCCCGTTGGACAGAGAGAAAATTGTGGCAGAAATATTTGAAGGGAAAACTTTTCTCCGCTTCCCGCTTAAAAAGAAGGAACAACTGTTTGGTTTCGGCCTGAATTTCAAGACCGTTCAGCAACGGGGCAGGATTATGCAACTGCATGTCGATCATTATGGAGGAGCAGACAATGGCAGGACCCATGCCCCGGTACCATTTTATGTCTCCAGTCTCGGGTACGGCGTTTTTGTCAACAGTGCGCGCTACATAACGGTATATGCAGGTACGGCAGTGAGAAAAGATAGTCCTGATGCCCCCGTACCCACCGACCGGAATACGGATAAGAACTGGGATTCACAGCCCTACTCCGATGCTGTTGAAATGGTTGTGCCAGCTACAGGAGCTGAAATTTACCTGTTTGCCGGACCAACTGCCCAGGATGCTGTGCGACGGTTCAACCTCTTCAATGGCGGAGGTTGCCTGCCTCCACGGTGGGGACTTGGGTTTACCCAGCGCGTCAGGTCCCTTTATTCGGCAGGACAGGTGGCAGAAGAAGCCAGGGCCTTCGCAGAAAAAGGCTATCCGTTGGATTTTATAGGGCTTGAACCCGGATGGCAGAGCAAATCCTATCCCTGCACTTTCGAATGGGACAAAACCAGGTATCCTGATCCGGCAGCATTTGTAAAAAGCATGAAAGAGATAGGTATACGGCTAAACCTGTGGACCAATCCTTATGTATCCACGGAATCGCCAGTATATGAAAAGATAAAACCATTTACCGGGACACACACTGTTTGGGGAGGAATCGTTCCGGACCTGATCATTCCTGAAGCACAGGAAATTTTAAAGGGTCAGCTTCTGAAGGACCAGGTCAGCATCGGGATCAGCGGTTACAAAATCGATGAATGTGACGGCTTTGATTTCTGGCTCTGGCCTGATGCAGCAAGGTTTCCTTCAAAAACGAGTGCAGAGCAGGTCCGCCAGACGTATGGTTTAATGCTGCAAAAGATGACCACTGAAATTTTTCACAGCCAGAACCGCCGGACCTTTGGTTTGGTAAGGGCCTCCAATGGCGGAGGATCCTCCTTCCCCTATGTCATATACAACGATTATTACAGTCATGAGGATTTCATTACTGCCCTTATCAACAGCTCCTTCTCGGGCGTATTGTGGACACCGGAGGTCCGTGGTTCGAAAACGGGTGAAGAATGGGTGCGCAGAATGCAGACCGTCTGTTTTTCTCCCATGGCTATGATCAATGCATGGTCTGACGGGACCAAGCCATGGTCTTTCCCGGAAGTGGAAAAGGAAGTGAAGGAAATATCACTTCTCAGGATGCAGCTGATGCCCTATTTCTATTCAGAATTTGCCAAATACCACTTTGATGGCACTCCCCCATTCAGGGCGATGAACCTTGAACCCGGGTTTGGAGAGGGTACTTTACCCGGAACAAGAAATCCGGATTTAAGCGAAAATCCTTACAACAGGGCGGTTAGCAAAGAAATAAAAGACCAGTATATGGCCGGCGAATACCTGTTGGTAGCTCCGCTGTTCAAAGGGCAAACCGAAAGAAAGGTTGTTCTTCCACAGGGGAAATGGTATGATTTCTACACAGGGAGACTGGCTGGTGAAGGGGAGATAATAACAATAAAGGGCAGATTGGATCAAATTCCGGTCTTCGTTAAGGACGGAGGAATCATCCCAATGATGCCACCGCTTTTGCATGCCCCAGCTTCCGGCATCAAATTTGACCTGAACATTAGGGTCTATGGCGAAAAGAAGGGAGAATTCCTTTTGTACGATGATGATGGCGAAACTTACAATTATGAAAAAGGAGATTATTCATGGCGAAAGATAACAACCATTCCCGGCAAAAAAGGTAAATTGGCAGGATCAATTTCCCAGGCTATAAAAGGCAAACCGGACAATATAGGGAAGGTAACCTGGCAAATAATGCCAATTTAAACACACAATTGCGCCGGCAGGCAACTATTTAAATACTTAAGAATCATTCTAAATAAGAAACCTCCAAATTCATGATCAGAGTATTCCAACTGGCATTTTTTCTTTTGGCGATAGTCGCAGGAGCATTTGCCTCCAAAGTTGATTCTTCCGGGAACAGGTTCAAAATTGAACGAATCTCACCTGTCAAGGTATCAACAACCGTAGCAGGATCTTTTTTGGCTGATTTTGGCAAAGATGCCTTCGGAACCCTGGAGTTGAGGTACAGAAGCAGCCGAACGGATACCCTGGTCATTCGTCTTGGGGAAAAACTTCTGGAAGGAAGGATTGATGCAAATCCCGGAGGAACCATTCGCTGTACTGAAGTAAATCTGCCTGTTTTCCCATCCAAAGAAAATTACATTTTACAGCTTCCGCCCAACAAGAGAAATACCACAGGTGCGGCAGTCCTTCTGCCGGATTCGTTCGGGGTCATTGTGCCATTCCGTTACATTGAAATCATTAACCCGGGCCATCCGGTGACTGCCTCAGACCTGGTCCAGAAAGCATACTTTATTGCTTTCGATGAAAGCCAAAGCGATTTCACTTCTTCAGACACAATATTGAACAAGGTTTGGGATTTGTGCAAATACAGCATAAAAGCCACTTCCTTCGCCGGCATTTACATAGATGGCGACAGGGAGCGGATAGCCTACGAGGCAGATGCATACATCAATCAGCTGGGTCATTATTGTACCGACCTCGAATATGCCATGGCCAAACGTACCATCGAACATTTTATGGTTCATCCGACATGGCCAACCGAATGGCTGCTCCATACAGCCATGATGATATACCAGGATTATTACTATTCGGGCGAAACGGACCTGATGCAGAAATACTATGAACAGCTCAGATATAAGGCTCTGGCAGACCTGGCAAGGGAGGACGGCCTGATCAGTTCTGCTTCTTCGAAAATATCGGATGAGTTCATGAATAAGCTCGGGTTTGCTGACGGCAAACAGCGCATCAGGGATATTGTTGACTGGCCCCCCGGACAAAAGGATACAGGCTGGAAGCTGGTAAATGCTGAGGGGGAACGCGACGGGCACGAAATGCTCCCCGTCAATACCGTCGTCAATTGCTTCTTCTATGAAAACATGAAGATAATGGCGGAAATTGCAAACGTCCTGAACAAACCTTTGGATGAAGCATTCTATATTTCTTTGGCTGAAAAAGTAAAAAACTCGATCAATCAAAAACTTTTCAATGCAGAAAAGGGAATATACATTGACGGGGAAGGTTCTACCCATTCGTCGCTTCATTCTAACATGATGGCCATGGCATTCGGCATCGTTCCACCTGCCTCAGTCAATTCTGTTGCCGGTTTTATCAAAAGCCGCGGAATGGCTTGCAGTGTATATGGATCCCAATATCTTCTCGAAGGACTGTACCGCTGCGATGAAGGTCAGTATGCCCTTGACCTGATGCGTGCTACCAATGATCGCAGCTGGTGGAACATGATCATGGCCGGATCAACTATCACCATGGAAGCATGGGATATGAAATACAAACCCAATTCAGACTGGAATCATGCCTGGGGTGCGTCTCCTGCCAACATTATCCCCAGGTACCTCTGGGGTATCCGTCCTGCAGCACCCGGTTACAAAGTTGCACTGATTCAGCCCCAGATGGGTGATTTAAAATACAGCCGGATCAGAACCCCGACGCTGAAAGGACCTATCAAGGGAGAATACAGTCTTGTCAGTAATAAACTTAGGACCTATAATTTTGAAATACCTGCAGGGATGGTGGCTGAATTTCATTTGAAACTGGCTGCAGATGAGATAATTTATCTCAACGGGAAAAAAGCAGGTCAACCAAAGAAAGGACTATATTTAGAGTCCGGGAAGAACAGGATAGAGATAAAAAGGGTTTTATGAACACCCGGGACAAAATTTTACATCTTCAACAATCATTTTATCAAATAATTAAACTATTAAAACATGAAAACCAATGAAGCTTCAAGGCGTTCATTTTTAAAGAATGCCGCTGCAATGACTGCAGCGTTATCAATTCCAGCTATCATAACACATAAGGCAACCGGAGCCAACCCTGCTTCTAAACCTGTCAGCGCCAGTGACAAAGTCAACCTGGCATGTTGCGGGATAGGCAACCAGGGAGGTTCTGATATCAAAAGTTTTTACAAGACCGGGCTTTGCAATATAGTGGCCTTGTGTGACGTGGACATGGGTGCCCCGCATACGCTGGAAACCCTCAAAGCTTTTCCGGATGTGCCGCGCTTCAAGGATTTCAGGGAGATGTTTGATAAAATGGGAGATAAAATAGATGCTGTATCTGCCGGGGTGCCGGATTTTGCGCATTTCCCGATCGCAATGCATGCCATGAGTCTTGGCAAACATATCTTTTCAGAGAAACCGATGGGACGTACCTTCAATGAGGTTGAGCTGATGATCAAAGCAGCCAAAAAATACAAAGTAGCCACCCAAATGGGAAACCAGGGGCACTCTGAGGCCAATTATTTCCAGTTTAAGACATGGGTTGAAGCTGGTATCATCAAGGATGTCACAGCTATAACAGCTCACATGAACTCGGCCAGACGCTGGCACGGATGGGATTTTAAAAACGCAAAATATCCTGCATTACAGCCACTTCCTGAAACCTTGGATTGGGAAACATGGCACATGACCACCAAGCTGCACCATGATTACAACAAGGATTATGTAAATGGTCAATGGCGCTGCTGGTATGATTTCGGCATGGGAGCGCTGGGCGACTGGGGTGCACACATCATCGATACAGCCCATGAGTTCCTTGATCTTGGATTGCCCTATGAAATCAATTGTCTGAAGAGTGAAGGCTACAACAACTATTTCTTCCCCCAGTCAACAACCCTCTCGTTCAAATTCCCTAAGCGGGGAATAATGCCACCGCTTGAAATTATGTGGTACGACGGGGTCAACAACGTACCACAGGTTCCGGAGGGATATGGCGGAACCACCGCGCTTGATCCAAATATACCTGCTGCAAGCAACGGGAAAATCCAGCCTGCCAAACTGAATCCGGGGAAGATCATTTACAGCAAGGAACTGACTTTCAAAGGAGCATCCCATGGAAGCACCCTTTCCATTATACCCGAGGCCAAAGCCAAGGAGATGGAATCGAAATTACCTGAGGTACCCAAAAGCCCTTCCAACCATTATGCCAACTTCCTTCTTGCCTGCAAAGGCCAGGAAAAATGCCGTTCTCCTTTCGAGATCGCTGGTCCGCTAAGCCAGGTATTCAACCTGGGGGTCCTTGCACAACAGCTGAATACCCGATTGTTGTTTGATCGCGATACCAAACAGATCACCAACCATAAGATTGCCAACGAATTGCTTGTTGGTGCCCCTCCCCGCAAAGGATGGGAGCAGTATTACAAATTATAAATTCGACCGAAAACCCTCAAGGTTGTACCAACCTTGAGGGTTTAACCGAACAAATCCACATCGATGATCAAATCCTCTGCCTCCTTATCTCTACTGATTTTTCTGTTACATACCCCAATAACCCAACAGGCACAACAACTTACCTCCAAAAAATCAAACAGTAACCTGTCTGGGCTTATAATCAGCAGTATCAAAAAGGAAACACTGAGCATGGCAGACAAAATGCTGGCCGAAAAACCGGTCACGGTAACTGCCTCCAGATGCAATCGCAGTGCAGGCGGGATTCATGATTATTTTTCCGAAGGTGATTACTGGTGGCCTGATACCGCAAATCCTGCCGGACCATACATCCAGAAGGATGGCCAGAGCAACCCTGACAATTTTTCTGACCACCGGCTGGCAATGATCCGCTTTAGCGACATCACGGCAACGTTAACCTCTGCCTGGCTTCTGACCGGTAAAAAAGCCTATTCTGACAAAGCCCTTGAACACCTGAATGCCTGGCTTACAGACAGCCTTACCCGGATGAACCCTCACATGCTTTATGCCCAGGCAATATGGGGCAGGTTTACAGGGAGGGGTATCGGTCTGATTGATGCCTACCATCTCGTTGAAGTAGCCCAATCGGCAAAAATCCTGATTGAAAGAAATGCAATTCCAACGGAAGATGCAGTCAAAATAAAAGCCTGGTTCACGCAATTCCTGACCTGGATGACAACCCATCCTTACGGGATCGATGAGATGAATGCGAAAAACAACCATGGTACCTGTTGGGTAGTTACTGCATCCGCCATGGCAACTCTTGTCGGGGATGAAAAAACCAGAACCTTTTGTTCAGACCGGTTCAAAACTGTCATGCTGCCTTCCCAGATGTCCGCCGATGGTAGTTTTCCCCTCGAATTAAAAAGGACAAAACCATTTGGCTACTCGCTATTCAACATCGACGCATTCTGCAATGCTGCACAAATCCTTTCAACGCCGGAAGATAATCTTTGGACCTACTCAACACTGGACGGAAAATCAATGAAAAAAGGACTGGAATTTATCTATCCGTTCATAACAAGTAAAAATGAATGGCCATTCACTAAAGATATTTTTATCTGGGAAGAATGGCCCGTGCGACAATCCTGCCTATTGTTTGCAGGATTATCATACTCCAACGAATCCTATATACGAACTTATCTCCGGTTAAACGCTTTCCCCAAACATCCCGAGGTGATAAGGAACCTGCCCGTAAGGCATCCTGTTATCTGGCTAAACAACCTGGAAAAAAGACCTTCCCTGCCTCGATAATTCTACAAAAGCCTTTCAATCACTGATTAGACAAAAAAAATCAAGAGAACACCGTTGAAAACTATTGTAACCTGCAAAATGAAATAGCCTGGTGTAAAATATCCAAACCTGCCGGAAATGAATAACTGGGTATTAGCTCCCCTGAACTCCGTTTCCATCAGACAATAAAATAACTAAATATATACTGATGAAATTTATCCAAACAATCATTTTAGTTCTGATAACCTTACCAACCGGCTTATTCGCCCAGAATAGCAAAACCAATCCACAGGAAAAGGCAAAGGCAGAACAGAAGTCAGTCGGACTGAAAGAAGTCAATTATGATGAGGATAAAATACCTCCTTACACCCTTCCCTCCCTCCTGACAAGTTCTTCCGACAAAACAATAGCAGGCAGAAAGGAGTGGAATGCAATTCGCCGGCCCGAACTGCTGGAGCTTTTCTCTACCCAGGTTTATGGCCGGATTCCTGCCACACCATACAAGGTAAATTTCAGTATTACGAAGGAAGATCCAAATGCCATGAACGGATTGGCGACGCTCAAACTTATCGACATTGTCATTTCTGCACAATCAAAGTCCCTTACAATTCACCTGGGCCTCTTCATCCCCAACCAGGCCAAGAAACCGGTTCCTGCCTTTCTCCTGATCTGCAACCGTGCCCCCTCAAATATTGACTTCACCAGGAATGTCAAAAGTGAATTCTGGCCAGCAGAAGAGGCAATTGCACGTGGCTATGCCATCGCTGCTTTTGACAATGCAGATGTTGATCCTGATAAGGACGATGGTTTTAAAAACGGAATTCATGCATTGCTGGATTCCTGCCGTACTTCTGAATCATGGGGAACACTGGCGGCTTGGGCATGGGGTGCAAGCCGCTGCCTGGATTACCTGGTCACTGATAAAAAAATTGCACCCGATAAAATTGCAGTTGTTGGCCACTCCAGGGGAGGTAAAACCTCCTTATGGGCAGGTGCCTGTGACAGACGCTTCGCAATGGTGGTTGCAAATGAAGCAGGATGCGGAGGTTCTTCCCTGAGCCGCAGGCGTTTTGGCGAAACGGTTTATGAAATCAACAGGGGGTTTCCACACTGGTTCTGTAAGAACTACAGGGCGTACAACAACAATGAGGATGCCTTGCCTGTCGACCAGCACATGCTTGTCGCATTGATGGCACCCCGCCCCGTCTATGTGGCCAGCGCAGAACGTGATCTCTGGGGTGACCCGCATGGTCAGTATCTTGCACTTTACCAGGCAGTCCCGGCCTATAACCTCTTCAAAATGAAATCCGTTTTACCGGAGACAATGCCTCCACTGAATACCCCGATAATCAGCGGAAATATGGCCTATCATGTCCGGGACGGCCAGCACAACATGCTGCTGAAAGACTGGAATTTCTTCATGGATTTTGCCGATGTCGTTCTGAAAAAGTAACAACTGACCATGAAATCAAAACCAAAGTACCTGCTGTGGCTTCTGGCACCTGTACTTTTCACCCTGTTGCTTACTGGAATTCTTGAAGCACAAAACCCAAAAACAGGTGGCTACAAGGGAATCTGGTTTACCCTCGGACAATTATCTGAATTCGGAGATAAATATTCAGGTGGTTTGGGAACCTATACTGCCAACCATATTCCAATGGCTATTTATGCGCCTGAAGTTGAAAAGACCTTCTTTACTTATGGCGGTACCACATCAGGGGATCAAAGGCATCTTCTGATCATGATTTCCTATTTTGACCACAAAAAGGGAACTGTACCAAGACCGGTAGTAGTCTATGATAAATCAGGGGTCAATGACCCCCACGACAATGCCTCAATTTCAATTGATAGCCAGGGATTTATCTGGGTTTTTGTTAGTGGGCGGGGAAAAGTCCGGCCCGGACTGATTTTTAAAAGCCGTCTGCCATACTCGATTGAAACTTTCGACATGGTCAGGGAAGGTGAGATGACCTATCCCCAGCCCTGGTGGATCTCGGGGAAAGGGTTCCTGTACCTGTTTACCAAATATACCAATGGCCGTGAACTTTACTGGTCGGCCAGCCCCGACGGTAAAGACTGGAGCCCTGACCGTAAACTGGCAGGTATGGGAGGACATTACCAAATAACCAACATCAGTAACAACACCCTTTATTCCGTCTTCAATTACCATCCGGGGGGAAATGTCGATAAACGAACAAACCTCTACCTTGTTAAAACCGGGGACCTGGGGGAAACCTGGAAAAACATAGATGGCAAGGAACTTGCAACTCCCCTCCGGAATATTCAATCACCTGCATTGGTGTATGATTTTGCCTCCGAGAACAAACTGGTATATCTCAACGACCTGAATTTCGACAAGGAGGGCAACCCAATTATCCTTGCAGTAATCAGCAATGACTTCAGACCCGGCCCTGACGGAGATCCCCGCGAATGGACCATCATTCATCACAAGGAGGGAAAATGGTCTTTCCACAAAGTGTGCACCTCAACACACAACTATGACATGGGTTCGCTGTACGTTGAAAATGACCTCTGGAGAATCGTGGGCCCGACAGAATCCGGACCCCAGGCATTCGGAACAGGTGGCGAAATGGCACTGTGGGAGAGCCCGGATGAAGGGAAAAACTGGAAAAGAGTAAGGCACATAACAAAAAACAGCCCGAAAAATCACTCCTACGCCCGCAGACCGCTGAATGCGAACGAAGAATTTTATTCCTTCTGGGCAGATGGAGATGCAGACAAATTTTCAGAGTCCAGAGTCTATTTCACCAATCAGAAAGGGAATAAAGTGTGGGTGCTGCCTTTCGACATGTGGAGCGATTTCGCCACACCTCTGAGAGTAAAGTAACCTCTTCCCGATTGACAGTTTAGAATTGCTCCTTTCCAAAAGTACTATCTGCCTTACTTCCATTCTTCCCAATTTTATTAAAGGAATAAGTTAATCCGAACTCTACAATGCTACCCTGCCTGAAATAAGTTGTTTCCTGGTAAAATATCTCCTTCCCGTATTTGTTGAATGCCCGTGTGTCCAAACCTTCATTGTTTGAATTAAGCATGTCAAGCACACGCAAGGAGATATCCAGGCCCTTCATTTTCAATGGGGTATAACTCAAGGAGGAATTTACGGCATAAAAAAGATCGTTTTGTCCCTGCGCCGTTACGGACGCTGACTTAATACTGAAATCCACCGCAAGTTTCAGCTCCTTGCTGATATTAAAGGTTGCGCTGGATTTGAGGCTCCAGTTAAGACTGCTGCTGTTTACGGGATAACCAAAGATTTCGCCTTTAACAGCATAATGATACAATGATCCTCCTAAAAATAATTTGGCATATTTTCCCCCATCCAGGTTGGCATTCAGCTCGGCTCCCAGAGATTTGGTATTACCTGCATTGGTATAACTTCGTATCAGAACATCTTCCCTGGTTATGGCGAAAACAGCCGGATTCTCATTGGTAACGGTATTAACCCTGAAAATGGCATTGTCGACACCCCTGTAAAATCCTGTAAGTGTCAAATTGTTTCTGCCGATTTTCCGGTCATACGACAGTTCCGCATTTTGCAGGTACTCAGGCAGCAACTGAGGATCTCCGACTTCGTATACCTCCAGGTGCCTTCGGTAGAGAAATGGTGCCATATTTTTGGCAGGGGGTCTGCTGATTCTCCTGCTGGCCGCAAAAGTGATCTTATCTTTGCCGGTAACTTCCGATTCAAGGTGCAGGCTGGGGAACAGGTCAAAACGGTGATCGAGGTAAGTCGATTTCTTTTCTCCTTCAAAAAGTGAGAAATAGCCGGCAGACTGCAGTCTGACTGACTGGTCGGAATATTCCATCCGTAACCCGGCAATGTATTTCAACTTCCTGTACTTTCCTGAATAATCGGCATATGCTGCATAAATATCCCGCCTTAGATGGATCCCGTTCTCCAATTCAGTGTTTGGTGAAAAAACTCCTTTCTTAACATCCAGGGTGTCATATTGGAAATCCCCCGAAATATTAAGGTATTGCGGTTGTACGCCCAGGGCAAGCCTGGAACCATTGTTCATCTGTTTGGTGTAATCTGCGGAAAGCCTGTATCCGTACAACGGGGTATCGTCAAATTGACTGTATTCCAACCCCAATGCACCCACCTCATTCACAGATTCATCAAAATGAAAATTTTGGTTGTGAAGTTCTCTCCGCAGATTCGAATGTTCGTACAGTACTGATATCTTTATATCTTCCGACTTATTGAATTTATGCGAAAAATCAATGTTTCCACTTTGAAATTGGCCATACCTGGTATCTTTATTCGGATTGAAAATCCACGTTTTATCGTAGCTGACTCCAGGAATAGGAGCCTTGTTTTTATCGGCAAAGAAAATATCATAGACGTAAAATGCCGACCTCCCTTCAGAACGGCTCCCATAATAATAGGAACCTGACAAACCGGTTCCTTTTGACATCTGGTAGTCAAATCCAAAGTTGGTTGCCAGGTATTCATACCCCTCAGGACGCTCGCCATCTGCCAACAGATGGCGATAAGTATTGTCTTCAACCAGTATTCTGGCATCTCCCACCCTGCGGCCGTTGACATTCCGGTTGTTGTAATTTATCCCGCCGGACAGTGTCAGTTTGTCTTTCAGATAGATCAGATTTGCACCGCCCCCAAACCTGTTATCATTCAGTTTATACCCGCTGTACCGGTCACCCGAATTGTTCCAGGGCCCTCCCCCGGTCAGGGTATTCAATGAAATCGATAGTCCTTCTGAGCCGGTTCTTTTGGTGTTGATGTTGATTATTCCTCCTTTGCCCTGTGCATCGAACCTGGCAGTTGGAATGGAAATGATTTCTACATTTTCTACCTGGCTCCCGGAAATCTGGCCCAGCAGTATGGAAGGATCCATCAGGGTTGGCTTGCCATTCAGGTAAACAACAAAATCTGTGGTCCCGCGCACCGATACACTGCCATCCGGATCAACTGATACAGAAGGGATTTTGCTTAACAGATCCGTGGCATTGCCACCCTTTGCAGTCTCAAAATCAGATGCCTTGTAGGTCTGCCGGTCAATTTTATTCACCGAAGTCTTACCATTGGCCAATATCTGAACCTCATCGAGGCTGATAGAGACAGGTTTAAGTTTTATATTTCCAAGGTTTACCCTTGCCGTTTGTTTATTGATGGCTACCTGGCTTATTGTATCCGTTTTATAGCCCATGAAATAAATCACCACCAGGTACTTTCCCAATTTGATATCCTCAATGGAAAATGACCCGTCTCCCTTCGAAATGGTTCCGGTAACCATCCTGCTGCTTTCGGAAATTACACTCACAGATGCAAAAGGAATCCGGTCCCCTGAATTTTCATCCGATATAATGCCACTAAGTATCCCTGTTTGAGCTGATAGTGACACAGTACAAAAAAGAAAATAAGAAATTAACAGGTTCAAATGCTTCATAATAGATATCCTCCCATCAACAGGTCAACAATAAAACATATTATACCCCGCTTCCGGTTTTAGGTTACGATATTAACCAATTCTCCCCAACCGGCAATCCTTGTGAGGATAGGCAAGAACGAAGTTCGAATTTGGGTAGAAAATTTCCAATCCGGACTGAAAATTTAGTAACTTGGCATTATAAAGTATTTCTCACTTCAGCTGTATAAGTCTCTGTTTTAATTACTTGTAATCCACTATGCCATGAGAACAATTCTTTTGCTGTTGTTACTGATCTCCAGCATTAGCGAGGGTTATTCCCAGAGAGTTGTTAAAGAGGTCAAGCATTGCCTGTTTCCTGAATTTACCAATGGAACCGTATTGATGAAATCAGGCGCAAGGAACGATACATTACTCAATTACAACTCCTTAACGGAAGAAATGCTCTTCGTAAGAAATGGCAAAACTCTTGCCATTAACAACCTGGATAAAATAGATACTGTTTTCATTGAAAACAGGATATTCATCCCTATGCAAAAGAAATTTGCAGAGGTCGTCTACCACAACAACTTCGACCTTTATGCATTGAACAAGGCCAGCGTGATTGACCCCGGGAAACCATCTGCCTATGGCGGAACATCGCATACCTCCGCCATTACTCCAATATCTTCCTTTGTTTCCGGTGGCCAGACCTATGATCTGAAGGTGCCTGAAGGAACCGAGACCAGGGAATACGTTGAATACTATTTAAAACAGGATGGGCAAACAAACATTTTCCTTAGCATCCGGCAGCTTTCCAAATTATACAAGGGAAAAAAATCACACTTTTACAAATTCGTCAGGGACAACAGGGTGACCTACGAAGACCAGGAGAGCCTGGTTGAGCTGATCAGATTCATGGAAAAGATTAATTGATAATTGGATTCCCACCCGGCAAATCCCTCCTTTTCCCATTGAAGATTTTCACAATTACCTGACTGAAATACAGATACATAACCCTCTGCATGATATACCCACTCTAAGAACCGGAATGAAACGACCGCTGCGTCCCTGCTGGTAGCCTATTGCATGGGCGACCGCCCCGTTTTTGAAACACAAAATATCCAATCCCGGTATGTAATTTGAGAATCAATACTTACCTTGCACTTGTTTTCAACTACTACTAAAATTATTACAATGACCAGAAAAATTATCCCCTTCATTTTCCTGCTGCTTTCTTGCTTCAGTGGGTGGAGCCAAAACACAGTAACCTCCAAAACGATTGTTCAGCAAGAAATCATCTTCCCTTTCCAGGATGAACATACCCATGGCAGCACCATTGTTCAGCTGCCAAACGGAGATATTTTAGCAGCTTGGTTCCAGGGAAGTGGCGAACGTACGGCAGACGATGTAAGAGTAATGGGTGCCCGTCAGAAAAAAGGTACAAAGACATGGTCTGTACCATTTTTGATGGCTGATACCAAAGGTATTCCCGATTGCAACCCTGTCCTTTTCCTCAGCCGGGAGAATAAACTCTTCCTGTTTTTTGTCGCTGTGCAGGCCAACCAATGGGAATACTCCATCCTGCGATTCCGCACTGCCACAAACTTCCTTTCCGATGGCGCTCCCAAATGGGACTGGCAGGACGACATTCTGCTAAAACCAGGCGACAAATTCGTTGAAGAAGTTGCCTCAAAATTCAAGGAGATGGAGGGACAGCGCGCTGGTTGGGCAGCCTATGCTCCTAAGTATGACAACATGATCATCGAGGCAAGCAAGGACAAAATGAAACGCAGCTTTGGCTGGATGACAAGAATTCAGCCGATAACACTTAAAAGCGGCAGGATATTGCTTCCCCTCTATTCTGACGGACTTAATTTTTCGATGACCGCCATCTCCGACGACAATGGAACAACCTGGAGGCCGAGCCTTCCCATCGTTGGAAGAGGTCCCATCCAGCCTGCACTGGCAGTGCGCAAAAGCGGTGAAATTGTGGCTTACATGCGCGACAGCGGTGATGAACCTTCCAGGGTCTGGATAAGCACCTCAAAAGATGACGGAGAATCCTGGTCATTGGCTAAAAAGACAGACATTCCTAATACGGCAAGTGTTGAATTATTCGTTTTGACGGATGGAAGGTGGGCTTTCTTTGGCAATGACATCAACGACGGACGGTACAAACTTTCATTGTATCTATCCGATGATGAAGGAAATATTTGGAATAAAAAGGAAGTAATCGAATATGCGGCCGACAAACAGGGGAGTTTTTCCTATCCTTGCCTGATCCAGACCATGGATGGCATGATTCATATCTCTTATTCCTATGCCTTCGGGACCGGGAAAAAATCGATCAAGCACATCGTCATCGATCCGGCAAAACTTTAAGACAAACACTTAAAATAAAATCCCGGGTATACTCTGATATTTGGCAACCGCAAAGCTCGCAAATTCGTGCTTTGCGGTTGTTTTTTATCCTTATCACAACCAGGATGGCTATTCTCCCTGTTTCCTGTGTCCCTGGTGATTACCCCGGTCGCGGTGCCTGAATTCCTTTTTGGGTGGCAACCGGTCTCCGCCCTTTCCCCGGTCTCCGGAGGTAGGCCTGAATGCTCCTTTCCTGCGCGACAGCGGATTATATTCCGGTCCGGCTCCCAACGAAGGCGGTAATGGGATCTTGATAATTTCCCGTTCAATCAGCTCCTCAATCTTTTTGAAGTCGTGCATATCATTGTCCGAGATCAGGGTAATGGCTACGCCTGACATCTGTGCACGGGCCGTGCGGCCAATCCTGTGGACGTAATCTTCCGGATCACGAGGCACATCATAATTCATGACCAGATCAATGCCATCAATGTCTATACCCCTGGAAACTATATCTGTTGCAACAAGAATCTGCGTTTCACGACTCCTGAATCGGAGCATGACCTCTTCCCTCTCCTTTTGTTCCAGGTCGGAAAGCATTCCATCAGCGGAGAACCCCATTCGCCTGAGCTCCCTGACAAGGCCATTGACATTGGCCTTTCTGGAAGTGAAAATAAGGACACTTTTATAATCCGTCTTTCCCTTGAGCAACTCTTTCAGAAGCTGTACTTTCTGGCCTTCATAAACCACATACGCAGCCTGGATGATGTTCTCAGCAGGTTTCGAAATGGCAATGTTGATCTGCTCAGGATTCCTGAGAATCATACCTGCCATTTGGCGGATCTTCGGAGGCATCGTAGCTGAAAATAGAAGCGTCTGCCTTAAAACAGGCAACTCTCCGATAATCCGCATGATGTCATCAAAAAAACCCATGTCAAGCATACGGTCTGCCTCATCCAGAATCAGCGTTTTGATTGTGCTGAAATCCGAATATTTCATGTTGATATGAGAAAGCAGCCTTCCGGGGGTCGCAACAATTATGTCTGCACCCTGTACGAGAGCCGATTTTTGCTGATCAAATGCTGCACCAACACCTCCACCATAGACAGCCAGTGAAGAAGCGCCGGTAAAATAGGAGAAGCCTTCAATTTGTTGATCAATTTGCAATGCCAGTTCCCTGGTCGGCGCAATGATCAGTGTGTGCATTCCTGTGTGGCCCTCTTTGGAGATGTTGTTCAATATTGGCAACAGGTACGCGGCTGTTTTTCCTGTTCCGGTCTGAGCACAGGCGATCAGGTCCTTCCCTTCCAGGATAACCGGGATGG
>CAZDLO010000057.1:0-21196 GCA_964506325.1 uncultured Tangfeifania sp. | reverse complement strand
TATTTGCTACTGTAACCCTACTGAAACATTTCGATTTTGGACAATAAAACTTTGAGGAATCGCTGACCTGATATCCTATTTAGAAGTTCAATCGTCTTTTAAAAAGGATCAAAGTTAAATTCGTCGCATCTGACTCATAATCTATGGTTTGTAGGATCATACCCTGCTGAGCCCGCCCTCAAAATCAAACGCTTACAAGGTCGTCTTGTAGGTGTTTGTTGTTTTACGCTATGAAGTCGAAAGGATTTTGGGGAGTTTGGTTGTTTTGTGCAGAATTACTTTGCACTGATGTTTGCTTTTTTTTACGAATAGGGGTGAATTTGGAATCAGGTTGCATTAATTTGATTTAACCTGTGACATATCAATTGACAATTTAAATATCTTCCGGAAATCCAAACAGTTTAACTTATAACGAATAAATGTTCTTTGTTTTTGGATGGAATACTTTTGGTCAGTGGGTTTTATACTGAACCAATAGACAATCTATTGGCAGGGCGTTTAAAACTACTTTCTTTCCTTGGTGGTTTTAATGAATATCATTCAAAATTATATTACTATTAACTTGTATCTTTACGAGCAGATTAACTTTAACTCTTTGCTTACGAAAGATATGTCAATAATACCAGAAGAATTTAAAATGGATGATCTTCTCTGGAAAAGATTTTTGGCAGGGGATGATTTGTCGTTTTACAACCTTTATGATAGGTATGCAGACCAGTTGTTTAAGTATGGAAGTCACTTCTTAAAGGATAAGGAACTGGTAAAAGATAGTATACATGATCTTTTCCTCGAATTGCACAAATACCGGACGAAACTCTCAGAAACCAATAATGTGAAGTATTATTTATTCAGATCACTTCGGCGAATCATTTACAAAGCTCAGGTCAAAGTGATCCCTCTGCGAGTTAACGAAAACGAACATACTCCTTTCGATCTTCCGGTTTTCTCACATGAAGATCAACTTATTGCAGAAGAATCCAGGCAGGAACAATTTAAGGCATTGAATGAAGCCATGAAAAAACTGACCAACCGGCAACGGGAAGGACTCTCTCTCAAATTTGAACATGGTTATTCTTACCCTGAAATAGCACAAATCATGGGTGTCTCTATCGAATCAGCCAGGTCTGTCACCTATCTTGCCTTAAAGGAACTTCGTAAAAGCCTTGAAGATAAAGTGCATTTCATCCAACTTTTGTTATTTCTGACCAGAAATTCTTTTTCATAAGCCGCTGAAATTTAGGTGAATGTAAAATTATTGAAAAATAATTGCTTTTATTCAACTATGTTTTGGACTTTTTATTCTTTCTATGAATAAAGAGAAGATTCGCAAGTTATGAAAACAAAAATACGGGCCGAAGAACTTTTGGCTGCAGAAAATTTTTCCAAAGAGTTTCTGTCACAAAAAGCAGAAGAAGGTCAACTAGACAACAGAGAAATCCGGATTGCTCAAGCTATCAGTTCTTTTCTGCTCACCTCCTCCGAAGATTTTGAGTGTGATGAAAAGGAGATGACGAAAAATCATATCAGGCACTCGATCAGAAAGCTTACTTTCAGAAAACGACTTATTCAGTGGTCTGCTGCTGCTTCCTTGTTGTTTGCAATCCTTTTTACCTCAATTGGATATTTTAAGGTTCATTCAAACAGCGAGATTGCTCAATTTGCTGAGACAATAAAGTATATTAAGCCAGAGAAAAATACCCGGATCATTCTTCAGAATGGGGAGGAGGTGCAGATTCAGAAAAAAGTGTCTCAGATACAATATGATGCAACTGGTGAGCATATTAAGGTAGATTCTGCTCAAAAAGTCGTTCAAAAGGTAGTGAATAGCAGTACAACTTTCAATTCGGTCATTGTACCCTATGGAAAGCGTACTCAGATTACGCTATCTGAGGGAACAAAAATTTGGCTGAACTCAGGTTCCAAACTTGTCTATCCTGCCGTTTTTGCTGACGGAAAAAGAGAAGTATTCATTGATGGGGAAGCAGTATTTGATGTTGTACATTTGAATAATAAACCATTTATAGTTCGCACAAGAGATTTTGACATTAGGGTTTTGGGAACGGTATTCAATGTCAATGCTTATTCGGATGATAAGAATTCAAGTGCAGTATTGGAAACAGGAAGGATAGAACTTACTTCGACCAATAACTCTGTTTTAACCAAACCAAGACTCAATATCTTACCAGGTACCATGGCTATATTCAATCCGGGTGAGAATAATTTTGAGCAAAAACAGGTGAACCCGGCATTATACCTTTCCTGGCGTGAGGGATATTTGACACTGAATAGAGAGAGACTGGAAGATATCTCCAGAAAATTGAGCCGTTTTTATAATATTCAAATAATAATTAGGGACATTGATCTAAAAAATAGGACCTTTTCAGGTGGTCTGGATTTGAAAACCTCACCAGAGGAGGTGTTGTCGGTGATCAATGAGTCCACCTCTATCACCTATTTAAAAGATCAGGATAAAATTTTTATTACCCCAAATAAGATGCCTATGGTAAACTAAATTTATGAAAATGCAAAAAATGTAAAAAGCTTGCAGATGTTGGAACCATCCACAAGCTTTAAATTTCAATTTACATCGCCTGACAGCGATATTAATAAACCAAAAGAAAGACAAATGTATGAATAAAAGTTACATTAGGAACAATTTTTTCCTTCAAAATGATTGTTTTACGAAGGTTTTTAGGGTTATGAAAATAACATTCTTGATTCTCCTCTTTGCTATAAGTAGTTCTTTTGCCAAATCTTCGTATTCCCAAAATACCAGATTCTCAATGCATTTGAGCAATGCAACAGTTCTACAAATCTTTGGAGAGATCCAAAAGAAGAGTGAGTTTATTATCCTGTATAGAGACGATCAGGTCGACCTCGAGCATAAATCCAATGTTGATTTTGATGATGCCACTGTTGATTTGATCCTGGATCAGGCCTTAAAGGGTACCAATATGTCCTATAAGATCTTCGATCGTCAAATTCTGATCCGAAAAGCCGAAGAACCAGCGGATGTATCCCAACAGAGTTTTAGGGAAATTTCCGGCACAGTAAAAGACAATAACGGTATAACATTGCCTGGTGCAAGTATAGTTGTTAAGGATGCAAACATTGGAGTAATTACAGATGCAAATGGAAACTTTTCTATAAAAATACCTGCTGATGCCAAAATACTTGTTTTGTCTTTTGTTGGGATGAAAACACAAGAAATTCAGTTAACGGGACAAAAAACCTATAATATTCTCATGGAACAAAGCATTAAAAATTTCGAAGAGATTGTCGTAACAGCCTTGGGTATTAGCCGTGAGAAGAAGGCATTAGGTTATTCTACTCAAAGCGTGGACACAAAAAGTCTTACTGAAACACGAGATGCTAACCTTTTGAATATGCTCTCAGGAAAAGTTTCCGGTGTTCAAATTATTTCAGGTGGTTCTTCAGTCTCGTCTTCTCGAGTTGTCATTAGAGGTAATAGTTCAATTACAGGGAACAATCAACCTTTGTATGTAGTAGATGGCATGCCTATAAAGAATGATATGGGGATATATGGCGAACTTGATTATGGCAACGCTGCATCAAACATAAACCCTGATGACGTAGAGAGTATTGAGGTATTAAAAGGGCCAAATGCTTCAGCACTTTATGGCTCTGATGCTACGAATGGAGTTATATTAATTACAACCAAGAAGGCAACGCAAAAGCAGGGATTTGGTATTTCATATAGTAGCAATATAATGTATAATACCATTGTTGAGTATCCTGATTATCAAAATGTTTATGGTTCTGGAAATGATCAACGTATAGCTGGTACTAATAATATGATAGGTGGATCGCTTGGCTATAATCCAGATTTACCTTTGATGGCGACCTATGAAGGCTCACTATCTAGAAGTTGGGGTTTGCCAATGCTTGGTTTTCCAATCATATCAAGTGCAAATAAAGTAAAAACGTATTCACCTCAACCAGACAATGTAAGAGAAATGTACAGAACCGGGCGAACATTAACTAATTCTTTGGCAATCGAGAAATTGGTAGGTGATGCTTCTGTCCGTTTTTCTTACACTAATACCAGTGCAAATGATAATCTCGAGAAGTGCAACATTCGAAATAGGGATGCTTTTAGTTTGAAAGTCACATCGAATTCAAATAGGTTTTTATCAACGGATTTTACAGTACAATATACATTTGACAAGGTTGATAATCGCGTTGCAAGAAATTCAAGTCAAAATAATCCACTTTATCAAATAATGTTTGTACCCAGAGACTTTTCTCCCTCCGAACTTAAACCTTGGAAGCAAGCAGATGGTACTCCATTTAGCTTTAATGGGTTTAAAAACCCGTATTGGTATCTAAACGAGGTGTCAAATTATGATGATAAACATTGGTTATTGGCAAACTTAACTACCAATCTAAATATTACAAAGTTTCTAAAAATGCGCCTAAGAGCAGCAACGGATTTTCAGGCTGCACAAGGTTGGTCATTTGTCAATATGTTTACCCCTTCTGATGTCGATGGGAAATACTCCAATTTCTTTCAATCTTCACTTAATAATAACTTCGATGCACTTTTAAGTTATAATAAAAGATTTAAAGAAATAACTTTTTTTGCAAATGTTGGCACATCTTATCAAAGGCAATCCTTTATTCGCCGGAGTTCTACAAGTGATAAACTATCTGTTCCAGATTTGGCCGATATATCCAACGCTGGACAACCTGCTACTACTGATGAAAATCACAATGGTAAAATAAAGGAATCTGTTTATGGTAATGCAAGCCTTAGCTATAATTCCTGGCTTTATCTAGATGTAACAGCGCGAAATGATTGGTCAAGTACTCTTCCTATTAATAACAACTCATATTTTTACTACTCTGCAAGCACAAGTATTTTGTTAAAGGATTTAATGAAACTTAAAAACGATAAACTCAATTTTGTGAAGATCCGTGCATCCTTGGCAAGGGTTGGTAATGATACTGGTTTTGATAATCTATATAACGGTTATAACTTTTCAGGATTTTACTTAACTAATCCATATTATGTTGGAGAGACGTTAAAAAAGAATCCAAATATTAAACCAGAAAGAACGACTTCTTATGAAGCTGGTTCTGAAATCAAATTATTTAATAATCGATTAAATGTTGATTTTTCTTATTATTCAAAAATGACCCAAGATCAAATAATAAGCATTGATGTTTCCAGCACATCTGGCTATATGCAAAAAATAATCAATGCAGGAAAAGTTAAAAACTGGGGTTTTGAATTCACTGTTAATGTAGTCCCTATTGAAAAACGCTCTATAAAATGGATTAGTACTATCAACTGGTCAATGAACCGTTCATTGGTAAAAGAACTTAATGAGGGTTTAACAAAAGTTCAGTTGGGAAGTGCTGAAATTAATATGGGCGTTTTCGCAGAAGTCGGTAAGCCTTTTGGTGCCATTTATGGTCCTGACTATAAGAAGGATGATTATGGGAATATACTTTGTGATATTAATGCTAGGCCTCTTCAAGCAACAGCTCCTGTTTATTATGGATCGGCAATACCAGACTGGTTGGCTGGTTGGAATAATACTATACAATTTGGAAATTTTGATGTTGTTTTATTGGTTGATTCCAAAAAGGGTGGAATTCTTTATTCAAATTCTGCTGCCCAGGGAGGCTTAAATGGAGTTACAAAACTATCATTAGCTGACAGAGATTCCCATGTTTTGTCTCGTTTAATTTTAGGTGAATCTAACAATGAACAACAAAAAGGGGTGATGGATGCTAATTACACAGTTTTACCAGGAGCGGATCCCAACTTCTTAGCAAAAACCGTTCCCTATCTTGACCAAAGAAATAAAGGTTTTTCTAAAACAGGCATGGTTTATGATTCATCAGTCGCAGGTGGTTGGGCAGGATTACCAGTTAAAAATGCTTATGGAGATCCCTGGAACACAATAGAAATTGGCAGAAGTGCAAGAAGGTTCATTTATGATGGTTCATTTATCAAATTACGAGAGTTGAGCATTGGATATAATATTCCTAAAAAATTGTTAAACTCTTTGAATTTGAAGAGTTTGCGTATATCCATAGTAGGACGTAACCTTGCCATCTTGTATAAAAATACGCCTCAAGGTATTGATCCCGAAGCAACTTCCTCTATGGGAAACGATCAGGGTTTCGAAAGATCATTTGCGCTTCCCTCAGCAACTTACGGATTTGATTTCAAGTTAAGTTTATAAATAGAACTACAGATATGAAAAAGATAGTAATAATATTCACCATTGTATTTCTTAGTGTGGCTTGTACAAAAGAATTTGAAAAAATAAATACAAGTCAAAGTAAATTATATGGAGAAGCAAATATTGATGCGGTTTTTTTGGGCACGCAGTTTCAGACCTTAAAAACAATAGCAAATATTAATAATAATCGAATGCTAAACCTATCTCGATATGTAACTCTAGCGGGTATAGGAGGAATTCTACAAGATGATACTGATGAAGTTTTTCGACTTTTCTATGTAAATATTCTTAGAGATTTGGAACAGCTAATGGATAATAATATTGAAAAAAGTGGATTTGAGAATCGCTTGGCTATGTTAAAAACATGGAAAGCATATATATATTATCAATTAGTTCGGTTGTATGGACCAATTCCTATGAGTGATGCTATTCTTAAAGGCACTATCAAGAATGATTACAAATATGACAATGAGCTGCAGGTTTATACTCAGATATTAGAACTTCTAAAGGATGCTGTTGCGAGCTTCAAACCAGAAAATAAATTGGATGTATTACTGAAAGATGCTGTATTCGCAGGTTCTGATGGCAAGAGCGATATTAACAAATGGCGAAAGTTTGCTAATACCTTGATGCTTGATGTTGCAATTAATGCGCAGAATATGAGTTTTACACTCTCAAAGGAATACGCAACTCTCGCTATAAACCATGAAGAATGGCTGCTTCAATCAATTGCCGATATGCCCACTTTATCATTTGGAAAATCGATATTATCGGAAAACTCTTATTATTACACCAGGTGGGAACTACCAATATTAACATCTTCTACCAATAGTATTGATGGTGGTAGTCCAAGTTTATCTGACTACTTTTTTACTTATCTGTCATCATATAATGATCCACGTATAACTTCTTTCTTCGAATTAACGATGGCGAGGCAAGCACAAAGTCAGGCAGTGGTATATTATGCACAGCAAGATACAATTACTCGTATTGCAACGAGTGGCGGATCTGGTCTTGAAAGAATTGTTGTGAACTACACTCCTCCATATATTCCTATGTGGGAGTCGGCTCCAATACCTTCCGGATGGACAATTGGAATCAATCCTGGAACAACAATTCCATTCAGAAATCCATTGAATCGAACTAGTATTTACCAAACTTCGTATGTTAAAAGGAGCTTTCTCGCTGCTGATGCAAAAACCGTCTTATTAAATGTTGCTCATACTTATTTCCTTCTTGCAGAGGCTAAAATAAAATTTGGTTTAGGATCTTTCTCTGACCAAACATACTACGAAAATGGAATTAAAGCCTCTTTTAACCAGTATGGATATTCATCCAGTGATGTTAACAGTTATATGAATCAAGAGGGCATTAAGTGGAACACCAACGGTGTTGGGAGAACTGACAGCAGACAACTTTATCGGGCAGACATAAATGGGAAAGGTGGCGATGATAATCATCTGGAACAAATCTACAAACAACGTTATATTGCAGATTTTTGGAACGGAATAGATGCCTGGTCTCTTGAAAGGAGAACACGATCTTTAAGATTTCCTCCACTTTTTAGCTCTGGTTCTATGGTCGCTATACCAGATGGATCGAATGGCTTATATATATATCAAGAGAGGTATATCTATCCAAGAAATGAAATGGATAGGAATAATATGGAGTATCAAAATGGTTGTAATCTACTCCAAAAATCTAGTCCAACTCCCAACGGTGCGCGTAATGGAGACAATATAGTTACACCTTTAGGTTTTGCAAAACCTAATCCGGATTTGGCAGCAGCAAGTAAATATAATAATTGGCAAATACAGTTTTTTGAAAACATGTTTGCTTATCCTTATGGCAGAACATATGAAGAGGTTCTTGTAAATGCTCGAAAAGTCTTTCAGATGCCTACTGCTACTGATGATCAAATTAAAGCAGCCATTGGTTTTAAAATCGTGAAGGTTTTGTAATTGTTAAGATTTTTTGTGTCAATAAAATGATAGCTATTTTCAATAGTTTGCATTAAAAATATATAAATAAGATGAAACGAAATTTTCAATTTGGATTTTTTGCAGTTGTAGCCATATTCGCTTTTGCATCTTGTGTGAAGGATAAGAATGTTGAGCTTGAGGAAAATTTTCTGAATTATCAAATAGAAGATGTTCCTGTAAATCAAGATATAGCAATTGGTGCATATTACTATACTATTAATTTTACTACAGGTACAGACCTGATTATGTACAATAGAATTATAGAGCAAAGAGATGATAAAACAGGATTAAAGCCTGGTCCTTATGTAAAACCTATTTTAGGTCGATATGCCATGAATTTCTCCAGTAGTTATTCAAAACTGGATAGTACGCGTTTTATTGTTCAGCAACATGTTCAGTGGGCTGATAGTGCTGGAATAAATTTTTTGGTTCTGCCCATGATAAAAGAGAATCCAACTATATCATATCCCAACAATCTTAATGCAAGTGATACGACTCAAATTAATTTCATGATTGGTAGTACGCCTGGATATCCTATAAATTGGGGCAATTTGAAGTTCGCACTGATGGTTGATATGAATACTTTATGTGCGGCTGTTGCAAAAGGAAACAAAAAATTGGACAACAATAATCTTGCTGAGAACGTGGCTCCTACCCAAGTGGTTGATCAATATGGTAAAACAATTAGCATTTCCTTCATAAATCGCTTTCATGCCTACTTTAGAGCCGTTTCAAATTACTTTAAGCGTCCAAATTATTATAAGATTAATGGCAAACCGGTGATAATTATTTCATCACCTCAAACTTTATATGCTAGCGCCTGTGATGTTCTTTACTCTAATATGCGTGATACATTGAAAAAATACTCAGGGGCAAGTATTTATCTTATTGCACGACAACAACAATGGACCCCTCCAGCGAGATTTCATGATTTCTTTCTTAAGGGCAAATCAGTAGATGCGGTTACCATGGATAAGATGTATATCGCTTCATATAAAGAAAGGTCATATTTATTCCCTCAGGCAATTGATCAAAATTTTAAATACAACAGGGAGTATGATATGGCAAATTATGGTGTGGATTTTGTTCCATCATTGTCTCCATCATATAATGGGTATGTGGATGGAATTGTCAATCCAAATTACCAAAATCCGCGTGTTGATAAAGATATAAATACCTTTCGTACAATAGGCAATGTAGCTAAAATGAATTTGGGTAAAACGCCTATAGTATTGATTGATGGATTTAATGCATGGCAATTTGATAGTGCACTTGAGCCTACTGTTCAAGGCTATGGATTAGGTTATGGGAAAACATATTTGGACATGATAAAGCAAATGTTCAGGAAATAGATTCAATGCTTACTTAAAGTAAATAAAGGATTTTAATTCATATCAAGGATTACTCTTGTATTTAAAATAGACTTTAACCTTGCTGCCAACAGCAAAGCGTGGGAAAATTATGTTGGTAGATTAGGGTTGATATTTTCTTAAATCAATCCTTCGATTCAATTACTAATAAATAATACAAATAAAGTGAAGAAATTACTTTTTCTGGCATTATATTCTGTTGTGCTGCACATTTCGGGATATTCAAGTCAATCCGATTATGTGACAAATCAGGATCCTCAACAAATAAATAATGTTCAAAACAGTCAAAATGAGTTTGCTGTTTCACCAGTTGTCAAACTAAAGGCAATCCCATTTGCATTGACCGATGTTAAACTGTTGCCTGGTCCTTTTAAACATGCTCAGGAAGTTGATGAAAAGTTCCTCCTTAGCCTAAAGGTGGATAAATTACTCTCACGCTATCTTAGTCATGCAGGATTAAGAGAAAAGGATGTTGTTTATGATTGTGGTTGGGAACGTGGTGATGGAGGAGGACAAACACTTGGACATTACTTAAGCGCCTGCTCAATGATGTATGCCTCAACAGGCAACATGAAATTAAAAGAAAAGGTCGATTATGCAATTAATGAACTTGCACGATGTCAGCTAGAGAGGGACGGATATTTGGGATTTATGTTAGGGGAGAACTCTTTGTGGGACCATCTTGCCAAAGGAGACATTCGTGCATCGGGTGGAGTGTTAAATGGTTATGCTGTACCTATCTATTTCTGGCATAAGCTATGGGCTGGTTTAGTTGATGCTTACATTTATACGGGAAATGAAAAGGCAAAAGAGATCTTAATCGGTGTGGCTCATTGGTTTTATGAAAAGATGAAAGGATTAAGTGATGCTCAATGGCAACAAATTTTAGTTGCAGAACATGGCGGCATGCTAGAGTCGATTGCAAATGTTTATGCATTAACAGGAGACAAAAGATTCCTTGATATGACTAATTGGTTTTACCATAAGAAATTCTTCAGGCCACTATTGGCAAAGCAAGATTCTTTAGCGTGGATACATGCTAACACTCAAATTCCTAAGGTAGTTGGCATTGAGCGTAGATATCAATTAACAGGTAATATAAATGATCATAGTATTGCTGATTTCTTTTGGCAAACTGTTGTCAATGACCATACCTACTGCAACGGAGGCAACAGTGACAGAGAGCACTTTGGTTTACCCGGGCAATTATCAGACAGGCTAAGTGCAGAAACAACCGAGACTTGTAACACCTATAATATGCTGAAGCTCACAAAAGAACTAATTATAGCCAATCCAACTGTTACCGCAGCTGACTATTATGAAAAAGCACTTTATAACCACATTTTAGCCTCAGAAAATCCATCAACAGGAGGATTTACATACTTCGTTCCCCTAACCTCTGGATGTGAAAGAATATATCAACTAGATCTTTTTACCTGTTGTATGGGAACTGGCATGGATAATCATGCAAAATATGGAGAGGCGATTTACTTTAAAAGCGAAGACAATGGATTGTTCGTAAATCTATTCATTCCTTCAGAGCTTAACTGGAAAGAAAAGAATATAAAATTAATACAAAAACATAATTATCCATTAAATGGAGATATTCGGTTGGAAGTAGCGACCACTAACAATCAATCATTTCCAATTTATCTTCGTTACCCTTCTTGGGCTAATAAGGGAGCTGAACTGATTATTAACGGGAAAAAGGAAAGGTTAACATCAAAACCTGGATCATATATTAAACTTCAGAGGACTTGGAGTAACAAAGACTGTATTGAACTAAAGTTGTCCATGCCGTTATATTTGGAACCTATGCCAGACAAGGCTGATCGTGCTGCGATTAAGTATGGTCCTCTGGTTTTGGTAGGTTGCCTTGGTAAAGGAGAAATTCGTTCATATGATATCCCCATTCTGAAGACCAGTGGAAAACCGATTCATCAATGGTTGAAACAAATTAACAAAGACAGCTGCATATTTAGCACTCTAAATGTAGGCTTTCCCCACGATATCATTTTAAAGCCATTCTTTCAAGTTTATGATCAAAAATATGCAGTTTATTTTGACTTCTTTTCTGAGAAGACATTGGGGGAAAAAGAAAAGTCATACAGAGAGGACCTTGCCGCAGAAGAATTACTAAATCAAAACACAGTAGATCTTTTCCATTTGGGAGAGATGCAGCCAGAAAGAGATCATAATTTTAAAGACAAGGGTTCTTTGTCTGGCATTTATTTGGGACGTAAATATAGAGCTTCATGGCATAATGGTTATTTTTCATTCGATATGAAGGTTGATCCTTCTTCACAGATGCAGTTGGTTTGTACATTTAATTGGAATAATCAGTCTCCGCCTCAAGCTTACAATCGAGGTCTTATCCAATATGGCTTTGATTTGATAGTAGGTAATAAAATAATTGCAAGCATTGATCACATTCCTGAGAAAGGAACTGACGACACCTTTTATGACAAGAAATTTAACCTTCCACCAGAGTTGATCAATGGAAAATCAACAATAAGCGTTACTGTTAAAGCTAAAAAGGATAGTATGGTTCCGCGATTTTTTGATTGCAGGATAATCAGAAAGTAACCTGAGAGTTATATAATGAAGTCTATGAAATTTGATTTACTGCAATTATTTGTATGCATAACTAATCTCTTTAATAGTCAAAGAGTTGTTTTTAACCGCGATGTGGCTCATGCACAAAATTGGAAAAAACCTCAGGAAAAATCATTAGAGATGATAAATGTATCAATGGTACATAATAATATTTCAACTAAAAATTAAAGAAAATGATAGACAAATCTACAAGAAGGGATTTTCTAAAACGATCTGCATCTTTTGCTTCAGGTGCATTGATTCTCCCTCAGATTATACCTTCCACTGCTCTTGGTATGGGAGGTAAACTTCCTCCAAGTGACAGGATTGTAATGGGGGCTATCGGTACCGGTTCCATGGGAACAAGTAATATGAGGGGATTCATTCAAAGGGTGAAGGAATTACAGTTTGTAGCCGTTTGCGATGTCGATGCGAAACATTCAGCGAATGCGAAAAGGCTTGTTGATGAGACTAACAAAAACACAGATTGCCGTACCTATGGCGATTATCGCGAATTTCTTGAAAAAGAGAAACTGGAGGCAGTATCTATTGCATTACCAGATCATTGGCATGGTCTTATTTATACAGCGGCAGCCAATAAAAAACTGGATATTTACGGTGAAAAGCCACTTGCCCGTACCATATACGACGGAAGAGCCATCGCAAGTGCGGTGAAGAAAAATAACATCGTATGGCAAACCGGAAGCTGGCAAAGATCGCTGGAAAATTTCAGGCGTGGAGCCGAACTGGCTATTAATGGTAGGGCCGGAAAAGTAACGCGAATTGAGGTTGGATTACCTGATGGTGGCAGAGGGGTTGGTACACCTCCTGTTACTGAGATACCTGCTGAACTTGACTGGGAGATGTGGCTGGGCCCGGCACCAAAAGTTCCATTCCGGGGGATATGTCACGGGAACTGGCGATGGATCCTCGATTATTCAGGAGGGCAACTTACCGACTGGACAGGTCACCATATTGATATCGCGCAATGGGGAATCGGAATGGAACGCTACGGCCCGATTGAGATTGAGGGCGTAGGTGTTTATCCAAGGTATGGCCTTTACAACGCTCCTGTCGAATACGATTTTAACTGTAAATACGCTAATGGTGTAGAGATGAGAGTTGCAAATGCCTCCCGCCTGCATTTTGGAATGGGCGCGACATGGTATGGAGAAAAAGGATGGATTCATGTTGATCGTGGAAATGTACTTAGAGCTTCAGATCCTAAGATTCTTGAAGAAGTCATTGGAGAAAATGAGATTCATCTGTATAAGAGCGATAACCACATCGGGAACTTTCTTGAGTGTATTAAATCAAGAGGCGAAACAGTTGCCCCTGTTGAGGTAGCTCACCGTTCGATATCAATAGGTTTATTAGGTGAAATCGCCATGACTACCGGTCAGAAAATTCAGTGGGACCCTGAAAAAGAGGAGATTATTGGAAATCCGATCGCAAGCCGCCTGTTAAGGCGTCCTTACCGTCAACCCTGGATCTTACCAACAATTTAATTTGAAGCTCAAATGAAAAGACAATATCTGTTAATATTAGTTTTTGCCGGATTAATTGCCCTCTTGAATGCATGTAATATGGGAGCGGAATACAAAGCATTGATTGTTACCGGACAAAATAATCACAATTGGAAAGCCAGTTCACCTGTCCTTAAGCAACTGCTTGATCAAACCGGCCTTTTTTCTACCGATATCATTAAATCTCCTGAAAAAAAAGGGGACATGAGTACTTTTAATCCAAATTTCTCCAAATACAATGTAGTAGTTATTGACTACAACGGGGATTTATGGTCGGAGAAAACCAAAACCGCATTTGTCACTTATGTAAACAATGGCGGTGGTGTAGTAATATATCATGCCGGAGATAACGCATTCCCCGATTGGAAAGAGTACAATGAGATGATCGGACTTGGAGGCTGGGGAGGCCGAAATGAAAAGTCTGGTCCATATGTATATTATAAAGGGGAGCAAATGATGATCGACTCGACAGCCGGCCGAGGCGGATCTCATGGTAAAAGAAACGAATTTGAAGTAAGGATCAGAAACGGGGAACATCTCATAACCAAAGGATTACCTGTGCGATGGGTGCACGGTAACGATGAATTATACAGTGAGTTACGTGGCCCTGGGAAAAATATGGAAATCCTGGCAACAGCCCAATCTCCTAAAAGACCGGATGGCACTATACGCAGCGAGCCGATGCTGATGACAATCAACTACGGTAAAGGGAGGATATTCCATACTGCTCTTGGCCACGCTGATGAGGGTGGTGGCCCGGCAATGGAGTGTGTTGGTTTTATTGTTACTCTCCAGCGTGGAACAGAATGGGCTGCTTCGGGAAAAGTAACACAGAAAATCCCATACGATTTCCCAAATGCTGCCGGAGCATCTCTAAGGGTAGGGTTTAAGGAAATGACCCTTGAAAATGATATGGCAAAAATAGCGACTTATGATATTACGAAAAGCACAAAATATTTCGCCGATCTGCAAAGCCGTATCCGAACTGAGGCAAAGATACCTGAGGCACTTCAGAAGTTCGAAAAACTTATAATTAAAGTGCTCGAAAACAAAGATACTACAGATGATGGCAAAAAGTTATTACTTGGAGAACTCAGCTGGATGGGATCCGATCTAAGTATACCGGTAATTAAAACACTGGCCGGTAATCCTCAATTAAAAGACGCATGTGAATTTGCATTAGCACGCCTGCAACCTGCAAAATAAGAAATTTTAACTTGTGACATTGCAAAAATTTCATGATCCTGTTGATCCAACAAACTTAATAATTCAGAAAAAATGAAAACCTCTTTTAGAAATCTGAAACTTTTATTTATTATACTGTTTTTCAGCTCAATAGCGAGAGCTCAAGTAACACTTCCGCCTTTTTTTAACAGCAACATGGTTTTGCAGCAAGGGATTCCTATCCCGGTTTGGGGTTGGGCTTCACCAGGTGAAAAGGTAAGAGTTACCTTTAATAATAAAACAGTCACAACTAAGACTGGCAAGGATGGCAAATGGAAAGTAACCCTTCAACCTATGAATTACGGAGGGCCTTATATAATGGTTGTCCAAGGCAAGAACCTCCGAACCATCGAAAACATCCTGATTGGAGAAGTATGGGTCTGTTCCGGACAGTCCAATATGGAGTTCAACCTCTCTTCGGCCAACAATGCTGCAGCCGAAATTGCTGCATCCAATTATCCTGAAATCAGGCTCTTTACCGTTAAGAAACGGATTGCCCAAACACCTCAAGATAACCTCGAAGAAGGTGATTGGAGGGTATGTTCGCCTGTCTCCTCTCCAAAATTTTCAGCCGTGGCCTATTTTTTCGGACGAGCACTTTACCAGAAACTGAAAGTACCGATTGGTCTGATCAATCCTACATGGGGAGGTACTGTAGCAGAAACCTGGACGAGTCCTGAGACCATTGCAAAAAACCCGGATTTTGCTGCTAAGCTAGAGGATTTGAAGAAGTTGGATATTGCAGATTACAACCAGAAAAATGAGAAAAAGCTAGGACCAAACGCCTACCCGACTTTGTTGTACAATGGGATGATCAATCCTTTGGTGCCTTACGGAATTAAGGGAGCTATCTGGTACCAGGGAGAAGGCAATGCCGGTAGGGCCTTCCAGTATCGTCGTGTTTTTTCAGATATGATCAAAGACTGGCGGGCACAATGGGAACAGGGCGATTTCCCATTCCTTTTTGTCCAATTGGCCAACTTTATGAAAGCCGATAGCTTGCCAGCTGAAAGTACCTGGGCAGAGTTGCGTGAAGCCCAATCTATGACCCTCTCTTTACCTAATACAGGTATGGCTTCTGCCATCGATGTTGGCGATGCAGTGGACATTCATCCGAAAGACAAGCAAACAGTCGGAAAAAGGCTTGCGCTCTCAGCACTGAATGTTGCTTACCACCAAAACATTGAAAATCAGGGACCGGTTTACAAAGAGATGAAAATTATCGGGAACAGGGTGGAGATTACCTTCGACCATGTTATTGTCGGGTTGAAAGCGAAAGATAAATACGGTTATGTGAAGGGTTTCACTATTGCCGGTTATGATCATAAGTTTTACTGGGCGAATGCAAAAATCACAAGTTCAAATAAAGTCGAAATCAGTGCACCGGAAGTTGCTGAGCCTGTAGCTATCCGCTATGGCTGGGCCAATAATCCCTCCGATGTCAACCTGTACAACAGTGAAGGACTTCCGGCAGATCCTTTCAGGACTGATAAGTGGAAAGGAATCACCGAATAATTACAAATTAAGATTCAAAAGTTTTGAACATATAAATAATTATCCCATGAAAAGTTATTGTAAAAAGAGAATGTATGGAGCGCTTGGAATAGTTTTATCACTATTCTTCTCTGGAGGTACTTTAGTGAATGTATACGGTCAGGGGAAAATAGCATTTCCTTCGGGACAAAACCTTGCATTTGTTGCTAAGCCAACCAGTTCATCACGGGGGGCAACCATGTTGACCTGGCTTAACGACAGCCTTCTCCCTAATAACAATGGAAGCGGAAACAGACAATTGCAACGCCTTTCAGTACAATGGGTACAATATGAATGGACTCAATTGGTTAGTATCAGGAAAATTGCTGTATTCTGGTGGAATTATAAAAACAGCATTAAACTTCCTTCTGCTTATCGTCTTCTATATTGGGATGGGAACAATTTTATTCCAGTGAAAAATGCCACTGGTTTGGGTCTCGAAAACAATCAGTTTAATTCTACCACTTTTGATGAAATTAAAACTACCAGATTAAGACTTGAAGTTGACTCAACAGACAGACCTATTTCAACGCTTCTAGAATGGGTTGTCTTTAAGGTTGAGAATTCACCTGACTATCCCCCGTTTATAACTGAAGGGATTGATCGTTCACTTATACTTGGAGGGATAACCTATTTGTCTGGAAAGGTGAAATCATTAACTCCCATAAATAAAATTGAATGGAGCAAAGTATCCGGACCCGGTGAAGTTAATTTTACTGATGCCCAAGCACTTAATACTACAGCTACATTTAGTGCGTTGGGAGATTACATTCTTTCATTGACTGTCACAGAAGGCAATCTTTCTTCTTCCACCTCACTGAAAGTAAATGTACAACAACCTCCCCAGGTTAAACGGCTCGATGTAGTTTATACGAAGCAATATAAGATAGACAGCCCACTTTGGAATGACAGAATTAAGGCAATGATTATCAATTGGATACCATATTGTATTGAAAATATAAACCGAACAACTCGCACACCTGGCGGACTAGATAATTTTATTGAAGCAGGCAAAGCATTACGCGGAGAAAAACATGGAAAACATGTCGGAGCTGTATGGTCAGCTGCCTGGGTTCATCAGACCGTTGAGTCGATGTGTATTGCCCTTATGATTGATCCACAGGGAGATAAAGAGATAATTGCAGCACAGGAAAAAATGAAGAAAACCCTTGAAGAATGGATCCCAATCATCCTGGCTGCACAAGAACCAGATGGATATCTGCATACAGCTTATACTCTCCGGGATACTTCACGCTGGAAAGAAAGGTGGTCTCCAGTATTCAGGGCAAATCATGAAGGTTATGTTGCAGGTTATTTTCTAGAATCAGCTATAAATCATTACACTTTGACTGAAGGAAAGGATAAAAGACTTTATGATGCGGCAAAGAAATTAGCTGACTGCTGGGTAGCAAACATAGGTCCAGGTAAAAAGGAATGGTACGACGGCCATCAGGAAATGGAACAGGCACTGGTCAGATTTGGACGCTTTGTAAATGATATGGAAGGCAGTAAACATGGCGATTCTTACATTGCTTTGTCAAAATTCCTACTCGATTGCAGAAAAAATGGTTCAGAATACGATCAGAGTCACGTTTCTGTGCCACAGGAATATGAAGCAGAATACGACCAAAGTCATCTTCCTGTGAAACAGCAATATGAAGCTGTAGGGCACGCTGTTCGTGCAGTTTATTGCTATTCAGGTATGGCAGATATAGCTGCCGAAACTGGAGATATTGACTACCAGAGTGCTGTTCTGTCACTGTGGGACAATATTGTTAACAAAAAATACTATATAACCGGAGGTATAGGCAGCGGAGAAAGTCCTGAAGGTTTTGGTCCGAATTATTCACTCCGGAACAATGCAATGTGTGAATCATGTTCAAGCTGCGGACTGATATTCTTCCAATATAAAATGAATCTCGCCTATCATGATGCAAAATATGCAGATCTCTTTGAAGAGACAATATACAATGCCTTGTTGGGTTCTCTCGATCTGGATGGAAAGAATTTCTATTATTCGAATCCTCTTTCATCATCTCAATCGCGTTATCAGTTTCTTTCGTGCTGCGCCGGGAATATTTCAAGAACACTTCTTATGATCCCGACATGGACCTACTTAAGGAGCGACAAAGGCCTTTACGTAAACATGTTTATTGGGAGTACCATAAAAGTCGAAAAAGTGGCGGGGACCGATATTGAAATGATTCAGAAGACAGATTATCCATGGAGTGGAAAGGTTTCGATAACCGTTAATCCTAAACAAAGTAAAGAGTTCACCATTTTTGTACGTCTACCCAATAGGACCACAAGTGCGTTGTATACCCCGACACCGACAGTTTCAGGACTAAAATCTCTGGCAGTAAATGGCAAAACAATGACTCCCAAAATTGTAAATGGATACGCAGCTATCAAAAGAACATGGAAAACAGGAGATAAGGTGGATTTTGAGCTGCCTATGGAAATTCAGACCATCACAGCTGATGAGAAAATTCAAGCAGATCGAGGCAGAATTGCTATACGTTACGGTCCCTTGATTTATAATGTTGAAAAAGTCGATCAGCCTAATATAGAAAAATGCGTCAGTACAAGATCTCTGACTTTGGACTGGAGAGATGATCTGCTTAATGGGGTCATGACGATAAATGGCAAATGGGACGATGGGACACCTATGCTTGCAATACCCAATTATGCACGTAATAATCGTAATAAACCTGGACCGGAAAACAAGGAAGGTGGGTCTATCGTATGGATTAAAAAACAACCCTTACAGGTAAAAATCGATTAGAGGTACATTTAATAATAATCCCTCATTATACGGGGGAATATGGCCTCAAAGAGAATAACATGTTTGTCACATGTTAGATCTTTTGATTCCTGCGGACCATAACTGGTATCGTCTGAAGGGACGGGATACATGCACATACGACTGAATAAAGTGACCGTCTATGGCAAGGGTGATTGATCGCCAAAATGAATGAGTATCGAGTAAAACGAGGAGGAATGAAATGAAAACTAAAAAACTAAAAAAACGAGGAGGAATAAAATGAGGACTATGATTCGTGTTCAAAAATTGATTGCAGCAGTCCTGCCGGTTACGCTGTTGTTACTGCTGTCGGGCGTCACCCTGACAGTGGGGGGTGAACCGTTACCACAGCAGGCGACACCGGCGGTCCGCAATGCGGTACCCTTCACAGCGGAACCATTTAACCTGGCCGACCGGCTCGATCCGCTGGCCATTCTGGTTCCGGACAAAGTTGCCCCTAAGGCTTATGCTTTTGATCTCAATCAGGTCACACTGCTGGAAGGCCCTTTCAAGCATGCCCAGGAGATCCAACGGCAATATCTCCTGGATACCAAGCTCGATCCACTCCTCTATCCCTTTCGGCGCGAAGCGGGGCTGCCCAACCCGGCTAAAGGAAGTGACTATTTGGGTTGGGGGACCACCGGCCATGCACTGGCCCATTATCTTTCGGCCTGCGCTATGATTTACCGCAACACGGGGAATGTGGAGCTAAAAAAATCTGCCGACGAGCTTGTTGCGAAGCTGGCCGAGTGCCAGGCGGCCATGAAAAACGGATATCTTGGGGGAATGCCCGAAAAATCCATTTTGCATATGGAAAAACTTATCAACGAGCCGGCCTTCCAGGTCGGTCCTGCCTGGTATGTTCAACATAAAATCTATGCCGGACTGCTGGATATGTATGTTCTCACCGGTAACCGTCAAGCGCTGGACGTTCTGGAAAAGACCATCGACTGGGTGATCCAGAACACCAATCAGCTCAATGAGCAGCAGATGCAGGAGATGCTCGGAATCGAGCATGGGGGGATGAATGAAGTCCTGGCCAACTTATACAGTGTGACCGGAAAGGAAAAACACCTCCAGCTGGCTCAGCGTTTCAACCAACGTAAGGTCATCGATCCGATGGCCGAGCATCAGGATATTTTCGATGGGATGCACGCCAATACCCAGATGCCCAAGTTCATCGGCGCACTTCGGCAGTACCAGTTAACCGCTGAGGAAAAGTTGGGGAAAGCCGCCCGGGCGTTCTGGGAAACGGTCGTTTCGGAGCGTTCCTATGTCACCGGCGGCAACAGTATGGGTGAAGCTTTCAGTCCCAAAGCCCACCTTTCCGGGCATGTGCATCTACACACTTCAGAAACCTGTAATTCACATAATATGCTCAAGCTGACCCGGGGGCTCTTTATCACCGAACCTCAGGCCCGGTATGCCGATTTTTATGAGCGGACGCTCTGGAATCAAATCCTTTCGACGGTGCATCCGAAAACCGGCGGACAGCTTTACTTTCAAGAGCTGGAATCGGGCCAATCAAAGAAAGGTTGGGGCGAGTTCGCAAAAGGGGGGAGCAGTTGCAGTTGCTGTGCCGGAACGGGCCTGGAAAGCGTCGCCAAGTTCTCAGATTGCATCTATTTTAATGATGGAGCTGAAGGGCTTTTTGTCAATCTATTTATCGCTTCGGAATTGAATTGGAAAGCCCGCGCTGTCCAGGTTCGCCAGGAGACGCGCTTTCCCGATGAGGGGGCGACGCGCCTGGTATTTTCTTGCCCAGCCCCCGTCGGCCTGACGGTTCATCTGCGTCGTCCATGGTGGGCGACTCAAAGTTTTGAGATCCGCATCAACGGTCAAAAGCAGGCAATCACCAGCGTTCCGGGGAGCTATGTGCCGCTGCAGCGGCAGTGGAAAAACGGCGACACCCTGGAGGTCCTGATGCCCATGACCCTGCATCTGG
>CAZDLO010000056.1:19890-21200 GCA_964506325.1 uncultured Tangfeifania sp. | reverse complement strand
TAACTCATAACTCATAACTCATAACTCATAACTCATAATTCATAACTCATAACTCTCCTCCCATGCTTCCTGATACCTGGTTCTTCAATCCAACCTGTGAACTTGCGATCGCAAACGGATCCCCCTTTTATACTGCACCAGCCAGGCTGCGGCAGTTTGAACACGATTTGGGATACCTGGCTGGTTGGCTTGGGGAGGAAAAGGACCAGGTGCTGGTTAGTGGTAAGGTCGATCCAGGGTTTAGTTTGAAAATGAGGAATTACGGTTTTAAACTTCCTGATTTTATCAGCCTGGAGCAGGCGCTTGCCGACCCGCATTGGTTAGCCGCCCCCAAAGGACGAATCCGGCCATGGGGATGGAGCCCGGCACTCTGCCGGATGTTTAAGAACGCCATGCAATCCTGCCAGCATGATTTCCGGTATTCGGCAGTGGCCACCTGGCAGCCGGCCCATAAAATGCTTTACAGCCGACTTACTGCGAAAGAATTGCTGGGGGAGCTTATAGAGCAGAACGTTTATCCCTGGATGCCGGAAAAGGCCTACCTGCCGGTCGTTTGCACTGCACCTGAGCAGATTTACCGTGAAATTGGCAGGCACGCAAGGTCGGTGGTAAAAACTCCATGGAGCGCCTCAGGAAGGGGTTTGCTGCTTTTTCCCAATGTTGACAGCAGGAAAAAAAATGATGAATTGCTGTCGGGAATGCTCTCACAGCAGGGTTTTGTTACGGTTGAGACCTGGTTGGACAAAGTGATGGATCTGTCATTCCAGTTTTATTCCTGCCAGGGAAAAATCGACTACAGGGGACGAACCATCTTTGAAACTGACCCGAAAGGCCGGTATGCCGGGAATTTGCTGGAGGATACTGCAGATGTTTCCCCTGATGTTGCGGCTTTTCTGGAAGAATGCACAGGAACAGTGGTCGACATGCTTTCCGGTGTGCTCAGCCGGAGTGATTATGCCAGGTTGTATGAAGGCTGGATCGGAGTGGATGCACTGATCTGCCGCTCCGGCGATGGTAACCTTAAATTCCACCCGATGATTGAAATAAACGGCCGGTATACCATGGGTGCTGTGGCCTTGAAAATGAGAGAATATCTTGCACCGGGCTCTAAAGGTTTCCTTCAGCTCTTTTACTCAAAAAGCAGCAATTTTCAAACTTTCTGCCATGGAAAAGAGAAGGATAACCCGCTGATAATGAATAATAATAGTATCGTTAGTGGTTTTCTTCCCCTCACGCCACCATTGGAGGAGCATCATTTTGGAGCCTATGTCGAAGTGGGGAATGAAAGGGGGAATTTTGCTTGATTTTAA
>CAZDLO010000056.1:14805-19790 GCA_964506325.1 uncultured Tangfeifania sp. | reverse complement strand
ATTTCTTACTCCTGTTCCACGCTGCTCTTGATTCTTTTGAACGTGTCTTTCCTTGTCACAAGCATGGGGATGGAAACACCTGCAGAAATGGCAATCAAGATAAAGAAAGCTTTCAGTCCGTTGTTGGTTGTCTCGGCAAGGGCTCCCATGTAGGTTTGGGAATCAACTGATTTTCCGGCCAGTTCCATGCATCCCAGCATCATGCGGTAAGCAAACGCACCGGGCACCATAGGTATCACCGAGGGGATAGAGAATACGAGTGGCGGAGCCTGTTTGTTGTGAGAAGCATAAACACTGAGAACTCCAATGAGAGAAGCGCCCGCCAAAGATGCCAGTGCAATGTTAACATCCATGCCAAGGAGAAAAAACTTTGAAAGCCCGCCGACAGCACCAAGACCCCAGATAATTAACAATGTTCGCTGAGGTACATTGAACAGGATGGCAAACCCAAGTGCTGCAAAACCGGCCCAGAATCCTTTTTCCACAAGAGCTATCCAATCCATGAGGTTAAATATTTAATATAAATTTAGCCATCAGCAAGCCCAGGGCTATGGACAACGCAATAATAAGACCATGAATTCCGCGGACAATACCATTCAGGATGTTGCCGTCGATCATGTCGGTAAAGGAATTTATCAGGGGTACACCGGGTACCAGGAAGAGGACTGAGGTGGCAAATGCAAGGTCCGGTGAATTTCCGAATCCAAGTTTAACAGACAGGCCCGAAAGGATAGAGGCCGTAAAAGAGGCAAAAAATATTGCCACGAAAGGATTAAACCTCTTTTTTAAAGATTCCTGCCTGACAAACATCCCGATAAAGGTAGCCACAAAAGTTACTGCCAGTTCAATACCTTTACCGCCGAAAAGTGCGCAGAACGAACTTCCGGCAAGGGCAACTGAGGAAAGGATGATGATCCTCGGGTAATGGGGCAGGGCGACAAGGCGGGCAATCTCTTCATTGATCCTGGTTATATCCCACCTTTCCTCTACAACTTTCCAGCTCATTTTACTAATCCCGGAGACCACACGAAAGTTGACGCCATGCGGCGATGTTCGTTTGAGACTGGCTATAAAATGGTCCGACTCTTCGTCAATAACTTTCAGCATCAGTGAACGGTTGGTGATCAGGAGCTCAATATCATATCCCAATGCATCGGCAATCCTGTTGACAGTGGTCCTGACACGGCCCGTGCTGGCGCCGGAACTCATAAGTAACGTTCCCACATTGAGCAACATGGCTTCCGCTTCCCTGATATTTTTCAATACATTTTCCATAAACCCTTGTTAAGTATAAACCGGCAACCCGCCATTGAATCGATTGTTCGTCAGTCCGGTATCCTGATTTGCTCTCCCAGGAAATGAGGTTGCGTGCCGATAATCAGGTCGTAGGCCAACAATACCCGGGCACCAATTTCGCGTAAAACCACTTTGACCGACGGACTGCCGTACTGATCCCCGGCATTATATGCGATGACTTCCAGCCCTCTCTGCCTCCCAAGGAATATTGCCCGGTGGTTGTGGAAGGGCTGCGAGATCACCGTGAACTGATGCTGGCCAAAAACCATAAAACTTCGTACCACAGAATCCAGCGTCCGAAAACCTGCATAATCCAGGACGATGCGGTCTTTGGGTATGCCTTCTTCAATGAGATCATTATACATGGATACAGGTTCGTTGTAGTTTCTGTGTTTATTGTCTCCGCTTACAATGATGTAGTCGATCTTTTTGCTTTTATAAAGCAGGACAGCAGATTTTATTCTGTAGGTATAATAAAGGTTTTCTTTTCCTGTCATCAGAAATTTACTGGTTCCAAGTACCACCGCACAATGATTGTGCGGGATGGTATTCACCGAATTGTAAGAATACTGTTTTCCGGTTTTGGTTACTTCCAGGTTGATCCACAGTACAAAAAAGAAGAAACCCAGTCCTGCCAGGCTCATCATAAGGAGAATACGGATTACCCATTTTCGCAACATGGTGAACAGTTTTTATACAATCTAAAATTAGTATTTTTTTTTAAAGCCTTTTTGAATTAATATTACTCTCACATTAATCAGGAAGCCGGCTATGACCAGAAATGCCACCGAAAAACTGCTGATTCCTTTTGTCGGAGACACTTTGTTGCAAGATTATCAGGCGATAGGTTCAAGGCTCCGGAAGCAAGGGACTACCCTGGTCATCGATAAAATTAATTGGCCGGAGTATCCATACAAACCTTTTGTAGGCCTTATGGCCGGGTATTCACAGCACCATCTGTGGCTGTTGTATTCGGTGGAAAGGGATTTTTTCCGCGCCGAAGCATTGGCCGACCAGGAAGCAGTCTGGGAGGATTCATGTGTGGAATTCTTTGTCACCAATGAAAATTCACCCAACCAGGGAAGCGTATCCGAAGAATCGGTCCATTACCGGAACTTTGAGTTTAACGCCCTGGGTTATTGCCTTTCAGCCAATGGCAATAAATGGCAGAGGGATCCTTTGGCTCCAGGTGAAATGAACCGGATTATCCGGGTTCCGTCTTTAAACAGGCAGGATTTGCCCGAAAATGGAGCTGAATTCAATTGGGAATTGTTGGTGGCAATCCCTCTTGATTTACTGGGAATTCAGCCGGGAAGAGCTTTCCGGGCTAATTTTTATAAATGTGGCGACCTGACACGGCAACCACATTTCCTTTCCTGGAAGAGCATAAATTCTGATGCACCCGATTTTCATCTTCCGCAATTTTTTGGAGAGGCTGAACTGGTAGTATGAAATATTAATTCATTACTATGGAAACGACTGGTATCGAGCGAATAAACGAGAGCTATAAAGCATTGGTGACTGAATGCAGGGAGCTGATTCCTGAAAAGGACCTGCCCCTGATGCACCAGGCCATGGATCATGCGTTGTCCGTTTTGGGTGACAGGCAATGGGAAAACGGGGAATATATCCTTCATCATTCCATTTCAGTTGCCCGAATTGCTGTTATCGAACTTGGACTCTCCGCTGACGCGCTCATTGCATGCCTGCTGCACAATGTTTTTGATAGCACAGACCATCCGTTTTCAGCAGCTGATATAAGGAAAAAGTACCGCCCCGGAGTGGCAGACATACTGGAAGGAATTGTTAAAATCAATTCCCTGAATACTGAAAATATTGCCGTTCAAAGTGAAAATTTCAGGAGACTGATGATGGCACTGTCCGGAAATATTTACGTGATACTGATTAAAATCGCTGATCAGCTGCAGGATATGCGATCCCTTGAGAATCTTCCGACAGCCATCCAGGAGCGTATCTCCGTCGATTCATGGCATCTTTATGCACCCCTGGCTCATAGGCTGGGATTGTACAAAATCAATTCGGAGCTGCTTGATCTGGCTTTAAAATACCTTCATCCGCAGGAGTACAGGAATATTGTCGACAAATTGCTGGAGACCAAAACACAAAGGGCGAATTTTGTTTCAGCTTTTGTTCGGCCTATCGAGAAAAAACTGAAAAGCAGAGGGTTTGATTTCGAGATGAAAGCCCGCACAAAATCTATCTTTTCCATCTGGAACAAGATGAAAAATCAGAAGGTGGACTTCCAGGAGGTTTACGACCTTTTCGCCATCAGGATTATTCTCAATTCAATGCCGGAAAACGAAAAGGCAGAGTGCTGGCAGGCCTTTTCGGTTGTAACCGAGGAATATCTCTCCAATCCTGAGAGATTGCGGGACTGGATTACTTTCCCCAAATCGAACGGCTATGAATCATTGCATACCACCGTGCTGGGACCGGATAAAAAATGGGTGGAGGTTCAGATCCGAACGCACCGGATGGACGATGTGGCCGAAAACGGACTTGCCTCCCACTGGCGCTACAAAGAAGGAAAAGCCGGCGGGAAGGAACTCGACGACTGGCTTAAAAATATCAGGGAGATACTGGAAAATCCTCAAATGAGTCCGGCAGATTTCATCGAAGATTTTAAAGTCAATATTTATGATGATGAAATTTTCGTGTTTACACCCAAGGGTGATCTTATCAAACTGAGAGCCGGCGCCACTTTGCTCGATTTTGCCTATGAAATTCACTCCCATATCGGCGACCATTGTGTGGGAGGTAAAGTCAACGGAAAACTGGTGACCTTGAAATACTGTTTGAAGAACGGTGACCAGCCTATGGTTGAGACCTCCAACAATCAGAAACCCAAACTCGACTGGCTTGATTTTGTGGTTACCACCAAAGCAAAATCAAGAATAAAGGCAAGTCTGAATGAGGAGCAGAAGCGCGAGGCAGAAAATGGCAAGGAAATACTCAGGCGAAAATTCAAGAACTGGAAAATAGAGCTGACCGACCAGGTTATAAGGGATTTGCTGAAACATTACAAACTTAAGCTGGCATCCGAATTGTATTTCCAGATTTCAGTCGGCAAGATTGACCCTCTTGGCATCAAGGAGGTTGTCACGCTAGGTGAGGACGAAAGCGCCAAAGAACGGCTCACCGCCATCCTCGCGCCCTCTGAGATGAAGGAACTCTCTTTCGATACAGGTGACGATTTCCTGGTTATAGACAATGATCTTAAAAATGTCATTTACAAGCTTGCTGCCTGCTGTAACCCGATTTTTGGAGATGATATTTTTGGTTTCGTAACGATCCGTGAAGGCATCAAAATTCACAGGGTCGCCTGTCCGAACTCCAAACAGATGATCGAGAGGTATCCCTACAGGCTGATTAAGGCCAAATGGAGGTCTACCGGCAAAAGGAACTCCTTCCAGGCCTCTGTCAGGATAGCCGGATCAGACAGGATCGGGATTGTCAGTGATCTCACCCATATTATTTCCAAAGATGTCGGAGTCCAGATGCGTTCCATCAATGTAAGCAGCGAGAACAGTAATTTTGAAGCAGTTCTCAGGGTATATGTCAACGATACCAACCACCTGGATTTCCTCATGCAAAAACTGAAAAACATCAAGGGTGTGGATTCAGTGACAAGGTCAGAAGGACAGTAAGGAGTTAGGAATTATGAGTTA
>CAZDLO010000056.1:0-14705 GCA_964506325.1 uncultured Tangfeifania sp. | reverse complement strand
GAATTATGGAATATGATTTGTTGATTGAGGAGGCTTCAGGGGCATGGAAAAACGGTAATCCCGAGAGGGCACTTTCCCTTCTGGAGGTTAACGTATTAAAGGAAAGTCCTGAAGCTGTTTTCTTAAAAGGGGAAATTCATTACAGCCTGCAAAACTGGGGTGAAGCATTAAACTGCTTCCGTCTTTGCCTTCACCTTGATCCTGATTTTGTGGCCGCCCAGACTTATGTTGACTTGATAATGAATATTTTAGGTTTTTTCCACACAGATCAGTTCAATCCCTGAATTTTTTTTGTAACTTTGGTAGTGTTATTCCCTTGCTTGTTCATATTCACCTAATTATGAATAGGTTGTATTATTTTTATTGCATAAATCCGGGAAGGAAAAGAAATCCGGCACACCTTGCTGAAGACTTCACAGCGCGCAATGATGAACGGATCACAATTAACTTGGACTTAGGATAATATGGAATCACCAAAATTTGCTAATCACCAACCGGGATCATTATAACTTCATGGCTATTCCATGAGGCAATTAAAAAAAAATCTTAACACATGAAAAGATTGGTTGTTGTTCTGATTTTAAGCTTGATTATTTCATCTGTATTTGCCCAAAAGGCAGAAGTACTGAAGAGCGAAGGTGACAAGGCATATAACTCCAAACAATATGCCCTTGCTTTGGTAAAATATGAAAAGGCACTTTCTGTCTGGGGCAATAAACCCGCCGACAATGCCATGATCTTCTCTATGGGTACCTGTGCATACAATGTGAATGACATGAAAAAATCCCAGAAATACATTGACATGACCATCGCGGCAGGCTACAATCTTGATATGGCATATCAGTACAAGGCGTGTATTATGCAGGCCGCGAACAACCAGGAAGGTTATGTCCTGACACTGAAGGAGGGTTTGGCAAAGGTGCCGAATTCAAAGGCTATGAAGGAGTCATTGGCCAAGAATTACTTTGAGGAAGGAGACAAGCACTACCATGCAGCCCGGGATATCCTTCAAAAGGCGGCAGACCTTGTGAATTCAGGAAAACTTTCAGCCACCGATAAGGCCTATAAGGATGCGAATGCCAAGGCCAGGACTGAGTTCAACGAAGCTGTCAAATTAATGGATATGTCCCTGAAGGTTAATCCTGACTACGAGAATGCAAAGATTATCAGGAAAAATTGCCAGAATCAATTAAAAATGCTGATTTAGCCTGTTTGTAATTAATATTTTGGCTGGCTTTTATGTTGAAATATTCAATGAAGCGTCTGTTTCCCAGACAGGGATATCAAGCCCCGTTTCTTGTTAAAATCACTGAAATACAATAACCTGGCACCGCTCTATTCCCTGGGTTTACTTACTTTGTCCACCAGGTAGACGATCGAATGGAAATTTATCCCTGAATGAACGCTGAGGCCGATTTCGCAGGTGCGGCTGTTGGAATAGCCCTTGTTTAAGGGCTTTGGAAGTTGCTTTTTGAGGTCCTGCAACCCATGCCGGTTCAGTTCCGGAAGGGTGAATCCCTTGTCCCCGGCAAAACCGCAGCAATTCGCCTCTGCCACAATTACCTCCCTGGCACAAATTTGTGCGAGTTCAGTCAGTTTGTTTTCGATTCCCATCTTTTTGAGGCTGCAAACCGGGAAAACTGCCACTGTTTCATCCAATGGATTGATTGTCAGGCCAGGTAACAGGTAATCCATGATAAATTCCACCGGTTCATACAGTTTCATCTTTGACCCCATGTTTTCCCTCATGGTAAAAAGGCAGGGACTCATGTCACATAAGATGGGATAGAGGCCATTATCACTCGCCTTCAAAAGGGCTGCTTCCAGTTCTCCGGATTTAGCTTTTCCGGCTTCAACGTAACCTTTGCTTGAAAAGGCCATTCCACAACACAGGTTGTTGAGGTTGTCGGGATAGATTACTTCAAAACCTCCCTTGTTCAGTAATTTAACCAGGACTTCAGAAAGTTGCCCCTCCTTGTCATACCTTGAAGGTCCCATGCTGCGGTTGATGCAGGAGGGGAAATAGACCACCTTTTTTAAGCCGGAGTCATCAGGCTGCCGGTTGACCAGAATGGGTTTTGCCCCAGCCGGCATCCATTTATTCCACAAAGGTATGTTGTTGAAAGTGATCCACCTTAAACCTTTGGAGATGGCTGTCATATTTTGCGTTCCCAGCACACCATGAAAAAACGCCACCGATGAGAGTGCTTTCCTTAGAATACCGGTGACAAGAACCATTCTTCCGGCCAGCCAAAGCCCTTTGTTTTGGTTTCTGCCAATATCTGCGGTTCTGATTTCCTTGATTAGTTGTCCGGTGTCTATCTTGACAGGGCAGGCAGCAGCGCAGAGTCCGTCGGTGGCACAGGTCAGGTTTCCTGAATATCTGTAGGACTTATTGAGGGCAGCAAGCAGGTGAGGTTCCCTGCCCGACTTCTGCAGGCTGGACATCTCCCGGAACACAACAATGCGCTGACGCGGTGTGAGTGTAAGTTCTGCAGACACGCAACTGGTTTCACAAAATCCGCATTCTATGCACTTGTCAATTTTTTCGGATGCAACCGGGATGGGTTTAAGATTTTTAAGGTGAGCCAATGGATCATCATTGAGAATAACACCCGGATTCAATAGATTGTTGGGATCGAAAATCGTTTTGATCCTTTTCATCAGTTGGTAGGCTTCAGAACCCCATTCCAATTCAACAAAGGGCGCCATGTTGCGACCCGTTCCGTGTTCAGCTTTCAGGGCGCCATCGTACTTTCCAACAACAAGACCGGCCACCTCATCCATCAGGTTCCTGTATCGGTCAATTTCTTTTTCATCGCCAAAGTCCTGTGTAAAAACAAAATGCAGGTTGCCCATCAGGGCATGCCCGAAAATAACAGCCTCTGAATAACCCCATTTTTCAAACAGCTGCTGAAGGTCCAGCGTTGCTTCCGCCAGCCTGTGAACCGGGAAGGAGACATCCTCTATAATTACTGTTGTCCCTTTCTTCCTCATAGCGCCTACCGATGGAAACATCCCTTTCCTGATCTTCCATAAATGGGCACATTCACCAGCATCGTCAGTGAATTGAACAGGGTATGCAGTGGCTACTGAACTGACTGCCTCCCTGATCTGATTGATCTGGGCATGGAGCAATTCCCTGTTGTCCGACCGGGTCTCAACCAACAAGGCACATACATCCTTTCCCAGTGTTTTGAGGTCAATGGGCAATCCCTCCTCGTTTTCAACCGATTTTAATCCTGCCCGGTCTATCAGTTCCACAGCGGCAACAGGTGCTTCCGTCAGGAGCACAACAGAGCTGCATGCCTCATGAATGGTTGGAAAAAGCATCAGGGAACTGGCCTTACAGGGCATTTCCTCGACTGTTCTGTAGGTTATTTCGGATATAAAACCCAGTGTTCCTTCAGAACCAATCATCAGGTGCTGAATGATATCTATCGGATCTGAAAAATCCACCAGGGCATTTAGACTGTACCCGGTGGTATTTTTCATTCGGTATTTTTTCTGTATAAGTTCTGTAAGCGACCTGTTTTCAGAGACATAATCACGGAGTAATTCAATTTGATTCAGCAGGCTGGCGTGAGACTCCCTGAACGAGGCACATTCCTTTTCATCCCCGGTATCCAGCATGGTTCCGTCTTCAAGCAATATCCGCATGCTGTGCAAGGTCTGGTAGGAGTTCTCAGCAATACCGCAACACATACCACTGGCATTGTTGGCGGCTATGCCACCTATCATGGCCGAATTGATGGAAGCAGGGTCGGGTCCGATCTTTCTGCCGTACGTGGCAAGTAAAGCATTGGCTTCGCTCCCTGTAAGCCCAGGCTGGAGCCTGATAAGGTTGCCATTGTCTTTGACGGTTGCTTTTTTCCAGTAATTTCCTGCTATGATTAACAGTGAATCTGAAATTGCCTGACCTGAAAGGCTTGTACCGGCAGCCCTGAAAGTAACCGGGATCATCAACCTGGATGATTCTTCCAAAATCAGGGATACTTCAGTTTCATTCTTTGCCCTGATCACCATTTTGGGAATCAAACGGTAAAAACTGGCGTCTGTGCCAAATGCCAGGGTATGCATCGGATCGTGGTAGATACGGTTTTGGTCAATTTTAGGCACAAGCCTGTCGTACAGTTGTTTATAGCTACCGTTTAGCATGAGGTCAACCAGGATGATTAGTAAGCATTAAAAATAGGTATAAATTTGATTAACTCAGTCAGCCGTTGCTTTTTCAGAGCGATTAGGTCAATTTTGTCACTTTCGTTACCTCTTTGGAATGATTATATTTACCATCCTGAAAGATAGGTTTCCCTGATCGGGCAGGATGGAAAAAGAGAACGCGGAGGATGATGGCATTGGTGAAACTGCATCCCGCGCCGGGATGAACTATTTTTAATTCCGGTAACAACATTAAATATCAACAGGAGAACAACAACCAATAAACTTTAAGGTAATGAGATACAAATTTCTGGTAATATTTTTCCTTGGGGCATCCCTTGCCAATGCCCAGGACCGTGTGACCGGCCGCGCTTTTGCTACCAGGTCGGAGGTAATCGCACAACATGGCATGGCATGCACCAGTCAGCCCCTTGCCACCCAGGTAGCGCTGGATATCCTTAAAGCTGGCGGAAATGCAGTGGATGCCGCCATTGCTGCCAATGCCATGCTTGGCCTTGTTGAGCCGGTCAGCAACGGGATCGGTGGTGACCTGTTTGCCATTGTCTGGGATGCCAAAACCCAAAAACTTTACGGACTGAATGCCAGCGGTCGTTCTCCCTACGATCTGACCTTCGAATATTTCAAAAAGAAGGGGATTACCAGAATTCCTTCCCACGGTCCTCTCCCGGTTTCCGTGCCGGGTTGCGTGGACGGATGGTTTGAATTGCATAAAAAATTCGGAAAGCTCCAGATGCAGGAACTTCTCAAACCAGCCATTGGTTATGGGAGGGAAGGATTTCCTGTCAGTGAGGTGATTGCCCATTACTGGAAATCCAATGCAAGGTCACTGCAAAAATTTCCGGGTTTCAAGGAGGTATATATGCCGGATGGAAAAGCTCCTGCCAAGGGAGAGATATTCAGGAATCCTTACCTGGCTGCTACCCTGGAAAAAATTTCCACCGGCGGCAGAGATGCTTTTTACAAAGGTGAAATGGCCGGTGAGATGGTCTCTTACATGAAGGAGCAGGGCGGTTTCCTCAGCCTGCGTGACCTGGCCGACCATCATTCCGAATGGGTCGAACCTGTCTCAACCAATTACAGGGGATACGACATCTGGGAATTGCCACCCAACGGACAGGGAACAGCGGTTCTTCAGATGCTGAATATGCTCGAGAAATTTGACATTGCTGCTATGGGTTTTGGCAGTGCAGAATACATCCACACCTTCGTGGAAACCAAAAAACTTGCCTTTGAAGACCGGGCCAAATATTATGCAGATCCCGATTTTAATAAGATTCCGTTGCAGAAGCTTATCTCCAAAGAGTATGCCGCCCAGCGCCTGAAACTTTTTGATCCGGCCCGATCCGCCAAAAGCTATCCCGACGGCAACCTTGAAGTTGGGAATACCATCTACCTGACTACCGCCGACAGGGATGGCAACATGGTCTCCCTCATTCAGAGCAATTACCGCGGTATGGGCTCCGGCATGACTCCGGGCAAGCTGGGATTTGTCTTCCAGGACCGCGGCGAAATGTTTATGCTGGATTCTACCCATATGAATCGCTATGAACCTCACAAAAGGCCGTTTCATACCATTATTCCAGCATTTATCACCAAAAATGGCAGGCCTTACATCAGCTTCGGGCTGATGGGCGGTTCGATGCAGCCCCAGGGCCATGTGCAGATGGTGGTAAACCTCATAGATTTCGGCATGAACCTGCAGGAAGCCGGCGACGCCCCGCGCATCTGTCATGAAGGTTCCAGCGAACCCACCGGCGAGAAAATGACAGACGGGGGTATCACCTACCTGGAAAGCGGGGTGCCCTACGAAACTATCCGGACCCTCCTTGGGAAGGGACATCAGGTTCAGTTTACCAATGGTAATTACGGGGGTTATCAGGCCATAAAATGGGATGAGAAGAATAGGGTATTCATTGGCGCCTCTGAATCCCGAAAGGACGGACAGGCGGCAGGTTATTGAGAAATAATTTACATATTCCAGCGAAACTTACTATTTTTAAGGCCCTGAATCGCAGTCACAAGATTTGCCCGACGGATCACATCTTATCCGGGATGAACTGACAGAAAGAATGCATAACTCAATTATAACTATTTAACATGAAGAGAAGAAGTTTCCTGAACACATCGCTTGCCATGGCAGGCATCATGGTGGTTCCGAGACATGTCCTCGGCGGAACCGGGTTTACTGCACCCAGTGATCAGCTCAACAAGGCGATCATCGGGGTAGGAGGGATGGGTCGTGGTCACATCGGATATGAAGATACCCGGGTGGTGGCTATTTGTGATGTCGATAAGAATCACCTCGTACAGGCACAGCAGATGATCAAAAATCCGGTGAAAACATACCATGATTTCCGTGAATTGCTGCTTCAGCCGGATATTGACATTGTCCACATCGCCACACCTCCCCATTGGCATGGAATCATGGCAGTGGAGGCGGCCCGTGCCGGGAAAGATATCTGGTGTGAAAAACCGATGACACGTACCATCGGCGAAGGCCTTCGCGTGGTTGAGGAGATCAGCAAGTACAACCGGATCTTCCGTCTCAATACCTGGTTCAGGTTCAAAGATACTTTTTACGGTTTGGGAACCGATGTCAAGCCACTTAAAAAATTGATACAGAGTGGTGTGCTTGGATGGCCTCTTAAGTTTACTGTCAGCGGAATCACCGGTTATGACTGGAAATTTTACTGGAGCGGTGAGAGAAACCTCAAACCGATGCCGGTTCCTCAAGAACTGGACTACGATATGTGGCTGGGACCGGCTCCCTATAAACCATACAACCCCGAACGAGTCCATACCAAATTCCGGGGATACTGGGATTATGACGGTGGTGGCCTTGGAGATATGGGTCAGCACTATCTTGATCCGGTTCAATACCTGCTGGGCAAAGATGATACCAGTCCGGTTAAAGTGGAAGTCGATGCTCCCGAACAGCATTATGATGCTGTAGGCTCCTGGAGAAGAATCGAATACACCTACGCCGACGGATGCAAAATCATCCTCGATGGTGAAAACCGCGACAAGGATGCCGCGTACATTGAAGGACCCAACGGAAAAATTTTCAGGGGATTTAAATCCAATATCCCTAATCTTCAGTCACTTCTTGATACACTTCCGGATCCTGAACCACAGATTACCTCATTCACGGAGTCTGTCCGGACCAGGAAGAAATTCGCCCTGAACGAAATGAACGGATACCATTCCAGTACCATCGTCAACATGGGCGTTATTGCACTTCAACTGGGTCGTACCCTTCATTTCGATCCTGTAAATCAGAGGTTTATTGATGATGATGCGGCAAACCGGCTTATTCACCAGCCAATGCGGGCACCCTGGAGTCTTGATTAATGGATTTTTATAGTAACATACCCAAGAAGAAATATAAGATATGAAGAAGATAGTCTCGATTTTATTGGTCGTTTCGATGATGCTGGCTTTTGGTTTCGACGCTAAGTGTCAGATCAACCGGACCATCAATACCAAAATTGCGGATGCGCTGGCCCAGGTGCCAACCAGGGATGATGCCAGGCTGAATATCCTGATGAAGGAACTGGTTGAACTCAGGGAGGAAGGTTTTGCCCTTTTCGCTGCAAAGGTGGTGGCTCCGGGCACGGGTGACGACGTTGCGGCAAGGTTTATTATTGCCAGCATGGCCAAATATGCCTCTGGGTTCGGGAAGACGGAAGATAAGGTAATGGTTGAGAACGGATTGCTTAAGGCACTCCAGGCTGCCACCGACAAAGACATTAAGTCCTTCTACCTCTCCCAGCTCTATTTCGTAGCCACCGACCAGTCCGTTGGGATCCTGGTCCAGTATCTGCGTGATGAGAAGCTGTGTGATGCAGCAGTAAAAGTGATGCAGGTCATAAATTCTCCTGCTTCAGGTCAGGAAGTGGCAAAGGCGCTTGACGGCTCAGCCGGAGTTTCCGCCCTTGCACTTGCAGGGGCTGCCGGCCAGATGAGGCTTGTGTCCTCCAACGCAGTGCTCATCAATAAGCTGGATGGCGCAGATTCAAAATTGCAACGCGTGATTTTGGAATCACTGGCAATGATTGCATCTGTTGAAAGCTATAAGGTGCTGACAGATAAAGCGGTAAAATCTGCATACCTGTATGAGCCGACCGGCAGTATGCCTTCACTCATAACCTATGCCAACAGGCTGGGTGAAAACGGCGACCTGGCCAATTGCGATAAAATTGCCAAGGTTATATTGGCTAATTGCAAAGAAAACAAGCAGTTGCAATTCAGATCGGCAGCTTTGGCGATTAAGGCAAAATACTGGGGAATGGAATCACTTCCACTGTTGATCCGGGAATTTGACAACGCCGACAAGGCTTACCGGGCCGGTGTGATGAACATTGCCGCCACTTTGCAGGACATTTCAGCCACACGGATGTGGATTGCCAAATCGAAAGCAGTCTCTGGCGAACAACGTGCCGAGATTGTTGAAATGCTCGGGCGCAAGGGCGATATCACCCGCCTGACCTATTTTGAACCTCTACTGGCTGATGCGTCTTCTGATGTAAGGGTGGCTGCCGTCGATGCCATTGCCGCCATCAGGGATGAGAAAGCTTTAAAAATCATAGAAAACCACCTCCTCGGCGGACATGATGCCGGTGCTGCAGCCAGCGCTTTGTCGCGCAGGCTGGATGGCGAACACCTGTATGCCTTGTGTGCCGGACTCGATGGTGCACCTAAAGCTGCAAAAGTTGAAATCATCCGGCTGATCGGGTCGAAAGGCGTGAAACCTTGTTTCGATAAAATTAGTGCCTATACCTCCGACAATGACAGGGATATTTCAAATGCAGCATACGTAGCACTCAGGAACATGTCTTCCGAAGAAAATATCCCTTATCTGACAGAATTGTTGAAGAAAGCCACCGGAGAGCAAATACCGGCTGTTCAGTCCGCCCTGGTGCGCGCTGCTTCCGGTTTTGATGGTGAGGAAAAGGACCAGTTTATTGGTCAGTTAAGCAAAGCGGCAGATCCTTCACGGACTCTGGATGTGTTTTCGAAACTGGGAGGCAGGGAAGCCTTTAAAAAAGTTGTTGATGCCTTCGGATCCGGTGATCAGGCCGTTAAAGAATCTTCATTCAGTGCGATGCTGAAATGGAGCAGCGCCGACGCTGCCGATGCCCTCTTCCAGGTAGGAGTGGCCAACCCTGGTTACATGGCAAGGGTTTTCAAAGGATTTGTAGACCTTGTTTCCCGTTCTGCCCTTCCTGATGATCAGAAATTGCTGCAATACCGCAAAATAATGCCGCATGCCTCCACCCGGGAACAAAAGGTGATGGTAATCGACAGGATCGGTGACCTCAGAACATTTTCTGCATTGATTTATATTGCAAATTACCTGGAAGACAATGATTTAAAGTCAGATGCTGCTTCTTCTGTCCTTTCCATAGCTTTGCCCGATGCCGGTAAGCCGATGAGTTTGACTGGCGAAATTGTACGGGGCATCCTGGTTAAGTCGTTGCCGCTGATCAAAGGTGATGAAAGCGATTACGACAAGGAGAAAATCAAGAAATACCTGGCCTCCATGCCTGATGAGAAGGGGTATGTATCAATGTTTAACGGCAAAGACCTGGCAGGCTGGAAAGGCCTTGTAGGAAATCCGGTCACCAGGGCAAAAATGAGTGAGAAGGAGCTGGCTGCCAAACAGGCGGAAGCCAACAGGAAGGCCAACAACAACTGGAGTGTAAAAGACAATTCCATCGTATTCAATGGTGCAGGTGACAATCTTTGTTCTGAAAAGCAATACGGTGATTTTGAGATGATTGTTGACTGGCGCATTACCAAAAAGGGTGACAGCGGTATCTATCTCAGGGGAACGCCGCAGATTCAGATCTGGGATACCTCGAGAGTGGATGTAGGTGCCCAGGTTGGTTCCGGCGGACTCTACAACAACAGCAAAAACAGAAGTACGCCATTAAAAGTGGCAGATAACCCGGTTGGTGACTGGAACCACTTTTACATCAAAATGACTGGCGAAAAGGTTATCGTTTATTTAAATGGAGTATTGGTAGTCGACAACGTTCCGCTGGAAAATTACTGGGACCGCTCATTGCCCATTTTCCCGAAAGATGCGATCGAACTGCAGGCCCACGGAACCGACCTTGCGTTCCGCGACATATACGTAAGGGAGATCACCGATAACCGCTATATAGTCCCTGCTGAAGAGCAGAAAGAAGGTTTTGTGCCGCTTTTCAACGGGGTTAATTTTGAAGGCTGGACCGGCAATACGGTCGACTATGAAGTGAAAAACGGGGAGATTGTGCTGAATGTCGACAATGGTCCGTCGCATGGTAACCTCTTCACTCAGGGCGAATACCGCGACTTTATCTATCGTTTTGAATTCCAGTTGACACCCGGTGCCAACAACGGACTGGGTATTCATGCACCCCTTCAGGGTGATGCCGCTTATGTGGGAATGGAAATCCAGATTCTGGATGATGATGCTCCCATCTACTCCGGAATACAGCCTTACCAGTTTCATGGGTCCGTTTATGGCATTATCCCCGCCAAACGCGGCTGTCTGAAACCTACCGGTGAATGGAATTACGAAGAGGTCATTGTAAAGGGAACTTCCATTAAGGTGATTCTCAACGGAGTCGTCATCGTTGACGGCGATTATGCAGCTGCCAGCCGCAACGGTACACTGGACCACAAGGACCACCCCGGTGTTAAAAATTCTACCGGCCATATCGGATTCCTGGGTCACGGCACTGTAGTGAAGTTCAGGAACATCCGTATCAAAGAGTTGTAAACCCGGTACCAGGCAGTTTTGCACTGCATGAATATTTAGGGAAGAGGCTGTCTCAAAAGATTGTTAAAACCGAAAAGTACGCTGAGAAGGCGCTGAGAACACAAAGTAATATGCTGATCGTTTTTCTTTGTGTGCTCTGTGAAAGTCCTTGGCGACCTTTGCGGTTTAAACTTGCATCTTTTAAGACAGCTTCTGTTTTTTTAAAAGTTTTCCACTGAGCCTGGCAGGATTCTTGCCGGTAACAATTTTATGGAGCAAGGATGATTCCTGATCCGTCAGATAGTTGTAAATTTGCACCTGGTTAATATTTCATAATTTCAGAATTATCCTGATGAACATCGAAATCACAATAAAAAACCAGGTAGCCCTGGCAATCAATGCCCTTTACGGTCAGTCCGTCGAACCCTCACTGGTCCAGGTTCAGCTTACCCGCTCCGAGTTTGAGGGAGACCAGACGGTGATGGTCTTTCCCTTTCTGAAAATGTCCCGGAAATCGCCCGAAGTTACCGCTTCGGAAATAGGAGAATATCTTAAGGCAAACCTGGCAGAAATTTCCGGCTTCAATGTAGTGAAGGGATTTCTTAACCTTTCGGTCGACAACCGTTACTGGATCTCTCTTTTCAATGAAGCCCTCGGCGACAACCGGTATGGTTTTGTTACAGCCACGGATCAGTCGGAAATGGTGATGATAGAATACTCTTCACCCAATACCAATAAACCGCTTCACCTCGGTCATATCCGCAACAACCTGTTGGGGTATTCGCTGGCTGAGGTGATGAAGGCCAATGGTTACAGGGTGGTTAAAACCAATATTGTTAACGATCGCGGGGTCCACATCTGCAAATCAATGGTGGCATGGCTGAAATTTGGCAATGGTGAAACACCTGAAACGCATGGAAAGAAGGGCGACCACCTGGTAGGAGAATACTACGTCAGGTTTGACCAGCTTTACAAAAGCGAGGTGGCAGCACTTGTTGCCACAGGAAGAACTGAAGATCAGGCCAAAGAGGAGGCCCCAAGCATTGTAGAAACCAGGGAAATGCTGATCAAGTGGGAAGCCAATGATCCGGAGGTTCGCAAATTATGGCAAACCATGAACGGTTGGGTGTATGCCGGTTTCGACGAAACCTACAGGATGCTAGGTGTTGATTTCGATAAAATTTACTATGAATCAGATACTTACACAACAGGACGTGATGAGGTTCTGCGCGGTGTAAAGGAGGGTATTTTCCAACAGGAGGGTGATGGATCCGTTTGGGCCAATTTTGAAAATGAGGGCCTTGACAGGAAAATCCTTCTCCGCTCGGATGGTACTTCGGTCTACATAACCCAGGATATTGGCACTGCCCAGCTGCGTTACCAGGATTATCCGATCGATCACATGATTTATGTCGTTGGAAACGAGCAGATTTATCATTTCCAGGTACTTTCTTTGCTGCTTGATAAGCTGGGCTACAAATGGGGAAAGGACCTGTTCCATTTTTCATACGGGATGGTGGAGTTGCCCAACGGGCGGATGAAGTCACGCGAGGGAACTGTAGTGGATGCCGACGATCTGGTGGCCGGAATGGTTGATGTGGCCCGCTCTGTCTCCCTGGAACTCGGCAAGCTGGAGGGCTACACGGAGGCTGAAAAGGAAAATATTTACCGCATTGTCGCCCTGGGAGCCCTGAAGTATTTCATCCTCAAGGTGGATCCCAGGAAAACCATGACCTTTAATCCCGAAGAATCCATCGATTTTAACGGCAACACAGGGCCATTTATACAGTACACCTATGCACGTATCCAGAGCATACTCAGAAAAGCGGGGGAGACTGGTATTGCCATACCTGCCAGGGTTGTAGCCGGAACTCTCAACGATAAAGAGCGGATCCTGCTGAAAACCATTTCTCTATATCCTGAAGTGGTGAAAGAGGCCGGGAAAGGCCATAGTCCGGCGATAGTGGCCAATTATGTGTACGACCTGGTGAAAGAGTTCAATTCTTTCTACCATGACCATTCCATTCTGAATGAACCGGATCTTACAATTCGTGATTTCAGGCTTGCCGTAGCCCAGACAGTAGGCAGAATTATCAAAAGCGGATTTTCCCTGCTTGGCATTGAAGTCCCTGAAAGAATGTAATTCAGTACCTTACTGAGGTCCTGCCATCGTTGAAATGATGCCGAAAGGTCTGCTGAACTGGTTTTACCGGGAATAAGATTTGATTAACAGGATAATTAAAGTGACTGTGGCGATGAAAATTCAATTGACCTTATTCGTTTTTATTCTTGCTTCAACAAGTTTCCATCTCGAGGCAAAATCCGGAAGGGTACCCGGTACGGTGGTTAATTACATTCCGGCATCTTCCGGTATGTATATCGGTTCACCCGGAATTGCTGTTCTTCCCGATGGCGGTTATGTGGCATCCAATGATTTTTTTGGTCCGGCCAGCACCGAAGACCGGGAGGGCGTGACGGTTGTCTTTGGGTCTTCCGACAAAGGGGAAAGCTGGAAAAAAATTGCTGAAATCAAAGGCCAGTTCTGGTCCAATCTTTTTGTTCACAAGGGGCTCCTTTATATCATGGGAACCTCGAAACACAACGGCAATATCGTGATACGCCGTTCAATGGACGGAGGAGTTCACTGGAGCGAACCCACCAACAGTGCCAATGGTCTTTTGTTTAAAGGCGAATACCACACTGCCCCTGTACCCATGGTTCTTTTCGGGGGTAAACTCTGCAGGGCCTTTGAGTTTGCAGTACCCAACATTAACGGAAAAGGAACGCATCTGGTGCCCCTGATGATTTCTGTGCCGGCTGATGCAGACCTGTTGAATGCCTCCAACTGGAAAGCCTCCAACTTCCTGACCGGGGATACGTCATGGATGAAAGGCATATTCCGTGGCTGGCTCGAAGGCAATGCCGTAGTCACTACAGATGGCCGGCTGGTAGATTTCCTGCGGGTTGAAACTTCTGCACCGGGCACAGACATGGCCGCCATAATTGAATTTAGTGATGACTGTAACAAGGCAACATTCGATCCGGCAACCGGGTTTCTCGAATTTTCGGGCGGAGCCAGGAAATTTTCCATCCGGTACGACGAACAGTCAAAACGGTACTGGACGATCACCAACCTTATTGCTGATGAGTTTGTTTCATTTCCGGCCGGCAATGTGCGAAATACGCTGGTGCTTAAAAGTTCGGAAGACCTCTGGAACTGGAGTGTGAAAAAAACCTTGCTGAAGCACCCGGATGTTTACAGGCACGGGTTTCAATACATCGACTGGCAGTTCGATGGAAACGATATTATTTTCCTGTCCAGGACGGCCTGGGATGATGAATTTGGCGGGGCAGACAGTTTCCACAACGCCAACTACCTGACTTTTCACCGGATTAAAAATTTCAGGAAGCTTGTCAAATAGGTGGAGGCTCGAAAATTCAGAATTTTACATCCGTTAAATCATGGTTTTGCGGTTGTGTTAATTGTCAAATTATTATAAATTTGCGTCTCTGAAAATAAATAACCGCGGAAGTAGCTCAGTCGGTAGAGCATCAGCTTCCCAAGCTGAGGGTCGCGAGTTCGAATCTCGTTTTCCGCTCTGAAAATCAGTTAGTTACATTGAAGTGTAATTGGCTGGTTTTTCTTTTTTGGATGGTTTTGCGGGGGTTTCAGCGGTGTCATGTAAACCGGGATGTAAACCTTCCCCGCTGGCGCGGATTTGCAATTAGGGGTGTTCGGAAGATTCGTATTTAGTTTAATTCACAGTCATACAATTAT
>CAZDLO010000055.1:0-21599 GCA_964506325.1 uncultured Tangfeifania sp. | reverse complement strand
AGTTTATCGGTGGCCACCTTATCCCCGGATTTGATCACCAGGGCTCCCTTGAAATCACCGATGGCCTCGGCATACTTCTGTCCGGCAACGTTTTGATCGCCTGAGGCAATCAGACGGGTGTATTCAGCCTCTATCCTTGCCTCCTGATCCATCCCCAGCAAGTCGGATGTCAGCTCTTTCAGTTTTGATTTAAGAAACTCGTCATTTTTACGCATCTGCAAGGCTTCCTGGTAACACCGGATGGCCTCACTTACCTGGTTCTTTTTTTCATATTCAATGGCATCAGACAACTTTTTATTAAATACTTCATCTTCATGTGTCCGGACATAATTGTCAATTTCCTTTTTTATATCCTTGTCGTTGATGAAGATATCCGCATCAAAATTGTCGAGTTTTCCATTGGGTGAATAGCAGATTTTGCCAATTGTTTTACCTTCAAAACTCATTTTTGCATCCACAATCTTACGATAAATTGTTACTACCATTGGCAGTGCAGGAAATAGACTGTCTTTCTTCCACACTGTCTCCGGCACCAAAGTTGATACATCAATGTCTTTTGTATAGTGATTATCCTTGATCACACTCAATCTGTATTCCGTAAAATATTTCAGGTCAAATTCAAACTTGCCGGTGGCAGTCACGGTGACGTTGTAATCTGTGGTTTTGGTCGACAAATTGTACAGGGAAACAACTGTGCCTGCAGGATCTCCTTTATCAGTCCTGATTTGTCCTGCAATATGAAAGAAGGCAGAACTTCTTTGTCCGACAGATACCAGGGTCGGGAGAAGCATAACCAAAACGAGAAAAATATGTCGGAAAGCTTTTAAAATCATGCTTTTTATATTAAATAGGCACTTAGATCAATACAACGCAATATTACAAAATTGATTCAAGTTTTTTCCCTATTAATTTGCATTATATGAACTTGCAGGCGAGGTCAGGCAGGTTTTTGCGGTTAAGTAAAAAAAAGATGCCGGTGAGCCAGGTATTTGATATTTTCAAGCTGCCTGTAATTCTACCAAATGAGAATAACCTGCACCTTTTTTTATTTGGAGTCAGATAATTTGGAATTAAATATGCCATAACTGAAATACAACAACAAGCCTATTACCAACCAAACGCCAAACCTCATCCAGTTGGTAATTCCCAATTCACTCATAAGGTAAAAATTGGTGATAAGTCCCAATACAGGAATGAAGGACCAGGATTTAAGGATGGCCAGGATAGAAACCGTTATGGATGTTAATGCAAAAAGCAGGTAAGGAATAGAGTGAATGGAGAATTTAGTGACAAATCCTGCAAGTTGAGTGAATCCGGAACCTGAAACTGAAAATATCCATACCACAATTATTAAGAATGGAGGCAGGAAATACCTGCTGTTCAGGTAAGGAACAATAAAGCCATTTCTATTCCCTGCCTTGCTGCCTTTCGGATTCAGGACCAGGATCCCTCCTGAAACCAAAATGAAAGCAAACAAGGTTCCGATACTGGTAAGATCTGTCACTTCGGTCAAATTCATAAAAAGGGAAGGCAGAGCAACAATAATACCTGTAACAATGGTGGAAAATCCGGGAGTACGGTATTTAGGGTGCAATTTTGAGAAAACAGGTGGCAATAATCCGTCACGGCTCATACTCATCCAGATACGAGGCTGACCAAGCTGAAATACCAGTAAAACACTGGCCATGGCTATCACCGCACTTACTGCAATGATGCCGGACAGTTTAGCAAGGTGCAGTTTGGCAAATACAAACGCCAGCGGATCTGCAACACCCAACTGACCGGAGGGGACCATACCGGTTAAAACCAGGCTTACCAACACATAAAGAACAGTAGTAATAAAAAGAGCATAAAACATGGACCGGGGAAGATCCTTTTTGGGATTCCTGCACTCCTCGGCAGTAGTTGAAATAGCATCGAACCCGATGTAGGCAAAAAAAACTCCTGAAATACCCTTCAGTACTCCAGGTAAACCGTTTGGAGCAAAGGGCGACCAGTTGGCAGTATCCACATAGAATGCACCTGCAAAAATCACCAGGATTAAAACTCCGATTTTGAGTAGTACCATCAGGTTGTTGGCTCTTTTGGATTCCCTGATGCCGATGTAGCAAAGCCAGGTTATTGCAACAACAATCATAAATGCAGGCAAATCCGCAATAATGCGGAAATTGAATATTTGGGGAGCCAAACTTCATGCATTAAATGCTTTCCTGAGAACGGGATTCAGATCAGCCATCTGAACTCCGCTTTGTATCAATTGGGATGCTTCGCTGTATCCCCTGAAGGCGGTGAGGTAATCTGTGGCAAGAAAAGCAGGAATGTGCAGTCCCAAACCGCCAAGGAAACCTGTAAAATATCCGGACCAGGAGATCGCCACGGCAATATTTCCGATTGCATATTCCATAATCAGGTCCCAGCCTATAATCCAGGCAACCAGTTCCCCGAAACTTGCATAGGCATAAGTATAGGCACTTCCGCTTATTGGTATGGCAGAGGCAAATTCGGCATAACACATGGCAGATAAACCACAAGCAGCGGCTGTAAATACAAAAAGCAGCGAAACCGCCGGTCCGCCGCTTGCAGCAGCATTTCCGATCGTGCTGAAGATGCCGGCGCCAACTATGGCAGCAACTCCAAGAGCAGTTAGGTCAACCACTCCGAGTGTCCGTTTCATTCCATTACCATGAATGGCATGATCAGACGAATCATGCATTATCAGCGAGATGGATTTTTTTCTGAAAAGGTTACCGGTTTTCACATGCAAAAAATATGATTGTCAATGACCACACAGTTCTCCCCCATCAAATTTTATTGTTTGGTGAGCCTTTGCCCTGGAGGGTCTGTTTGAAATCATGGTCTGGAAGGAGGCAAAATTGCAAGAATCATCCGGAAAACCTAAAAAACCCAAATAAAACACTCACAATCAAATGTTTGTAAATCATGGCATATCTGAAAATATTGCTTCCCGTTCCATACATGAATTACCGGCAAGATATACAGTATTAACGTGTTGCCAAATACCCGCTTAAAAATTTATTACTTCTTTTTGGATTCTATCAGTTTACCGCCTAATCGCAGCAATTCGGTCTCTGATTTTTTAGCTTGAAACTGGGCAGTAAGCAAACTGTTTTCAGCCTCCAGTTCAGAAAGCTGAATATTGCGCAGTTCATAGTCGCTCATCTCACCCACCCTGAAACGTTCAAAGGAAATTTTAGAAGTATGCCTGGCTACCTCCAGGTTGGCAGTCTCCAGGGTTACCAGTTTTAAATTGCTCTGGTACTGAACAAACGTTTCCCATAGCAGGGCTTCAGAATTTTTAAGGATCTGTTCATATTCAAGCTTTTTGGTTTCAGCTTCGATCCGGGCATTTCCTGATAATCTCTTTTTATTGAAACCGTCGAAGACAGGCATGGATAAAGTCAGGCCCACAACTGGTCCGGTGTTGGTCACCATGGCAGAAGATCCCCAGTTGTATCTTGACTGAGACCAATTATAGTCGCTAAAAAAATTAAGCTCCGGGTATTTTGGGGCATGAGTCAGACGGTAGTCGAGCAGGGCAATGTCAACTGATTGTTTCGCCATGTTTATCTGGCTGTTGGCTTTTTCAAGTACTTCCTTCAAAGAATTATAGTTCAATAAGTTATCGAATTGAATGGAAGAAGTAACATCAAAATCAGAACCGCTTTCAAGTACCAATAATGTGCTCAATCTTGATTTGGCACTGGCCAGAGCGACAATTTGACGCAAAAAAGAGGCGCTGTCCGCATTCAGATCGGTGGATGATTTAAGAAATGCCAACTCGGAGGTTGTACCAACCTGTAATTTTTTCCTGGTCAGTTCATAGCGGCTGTTCGAGAAATTAATTGCGTTCTGCATAACCTGGATGCTGCTTTTTAATTGCACTACAGCAAAATATGCAGTTATGATGTCGGCAATTGTATTCTCGATGGTTGCATGCATGGAAGTATTCTGCAACGACTGCAGTGAACCTAACTTATCCCTTCTGAGGAACATTTCCAGCCCGTTGAATAATGTCCAGTCAAGAGTGACAGCCATATTGGTTGTCACTGTGTGCTCATTGTCGCTGCGGCTGGTCTCTCCGGACTGGCTTTCTGAATCAATGGAAAAAATATTTTCCTTTACACCTCCATTGATGTTTATATTGGGAAGAAACCCGGCATTTCCAGCAGTATTATTGTTTGTGGCAATTTTTGTATCGTTCCTTGCTATCTGTATCGAAAAATTATTTTTGAGTCCAAGCGCTATGGCATCCTCGACGCTCATGCTGACTGGCTGGCCATTGGCAAAATAGCACAAGCCGAGGAGTACAAAAAGAAGAACCGGATTTTTTTTCATTCAAATATTTTTTTTTCAGGGGTCAATTGAATTCAACCCAATATTTTTGCTTGGGTTGACATTGATTAACCCGTAATTATTCTTAATTATTCCTTTATCCAAAAAGTCTCTATTCTTCAAGATCACCTTCCAGGTCCTCTTCTTCTTCCTTGTGGTCGATGTTGCCGGATATCAATGTATAGAGAGCAGGTACAATATAAAGCGTCAGTATCAATGAGAAAATCAAACCACCAATGATGGCTATTCCCATAGGAACACGGCTTTGAGCGGCAGCTCCGAGAGCCAGGGCAATGGGCAGCGCCCCAAGCATGGTTGCAAGACTGGTCATTAGAATCGGGCGCAGACGAAGCGTGGCAGCTTCAAGTACAGCTTCCCTGATCGGCAGTCCGCCAAGTTTTTTCTGATTGGCAAATTCCACAATCAGAATCCCGTTTTTGGTAACAATACCTATCAGAATGATTATTCCGATCTCACTGAAGATGTTAAGAGTCTGTTTAAAGAGTATCAATGAAATCAATGCTCCGGCGATGGCAAGGGGAACGGTAAGCATCACGATCAAAGGATCCCTGTAGCTTTCAAACTGGGCGGCAAGAACGAGAAATATCAGAATCAGCGCAAACACAAAAGCATATATCAGGCTGCTCGCACTCTCGTCAAAATCCCTTGATGAACCTGCCAAAGTAGATGAGAAACTTTCAGGGAGGACCTCACTGGCAATTTTCTTCATCTCTGCGATTCCGTCACCAAGCGTGACACCGACAGCAGGTTGTGCTGATATTGTGGCCGAAACGTACCTGTTGAACCGGAAGATTGTTGGCGGGTTGCTCTGATTTGCAACTTTGACTACGCTTTCCAGCTGGATAAGCTTTCCTGAACTATTCCTGATATAAATGGATGAAAGATCCATCGGATTATCCCTGTTTGACCTCGAGGCTTCCCCTATGACCTGGTATTGCTTGTCGCGGAGAATGAAATAGCCATACCTCTGCTGGCTGAAATACAATGAAAGATTCTCGGCAATATCCCTGATGGTAACCCCCATTGTCTTGGCCCGGTCGCGGTCAATGTCAATCCTCAGTTCAGGTTTGTTAAATTTCAAATCCACGTCTACGACCTGGAAAGCCTTGTCTTCCAGTGCTTTTTCCATGAAGAGGGGCAATGTTGACCTAAGGCTTGCAAAATCAGGTGCCAGAATAACATACTGAACCGGAAGGCCGGCACCTCTTCTTGTTGTAGCTATGGTTTGTTCCTGAGTGGCGTAAGCACGGGCGAAGTTGTTTTTCCTCAGGATCCCGTTGATCCAGTCTGCAATTTCCTGTTGTGTCCGATTCCGCTGAGTCGGATCAACCAGTCCTATCCTCGCAAATCCCGAATTGGTTCCGCCCATTCCCGTCATAATCATCAGGGTTTTCTTCTCAGGGATGGTATCTAACAGCTCAGCCAGCTTGTCCATGTAAAGACCCATTGATTCATAGGCAGTCCCCTCGGGTGCGGTAGCTGTTATCCTGATCCTGCTTTTGTCTTCCATCGGGGCCAATTCCTGCGGGATAACCCTTCCAATCAATACAATAATCAGAATTGAACCGAGCATTATAGCCACTGCGATCCAGCGGTGATTGATAAATGCCTTGAGCGAATTGTGATAACCGGTGGTCATCCATTCAAAAAACCGTTCAGATTTGTGGTAAAATCCAGTTTCAGAGGTTGTTTTCCTGAGCATTCTGGCACACATCATCGGGGTTAGCGTTAACGAAACAAAAGCAGAAATAATAACGGATCCTGCCACTGTAACTGCAAACTCCCTGAAAAGGCGACCTGAAATTCCGCTCAGGAACATGATAGGAAGGAAAACGGCCGCCAGTGTAACTGTTGTGGAAATGATGGCGAACATGATCTCTTCCGAACCCTTATGACCTGCCACCATTGGTTTTTCGCCCTGTTCAATTTTTTTGTATATATTTTCAAGAACAACGATGGCATCATCCACCACTAGTCCGGTAGCCAGAACTATTCCAAGCAAGGTTAGAAGGTTGATGGTAAAACCTGCAATATACATGATCCCAAAAGTGGCAATGAGGGAAATCGGAATGGCCAGAACCGGGATCAATGTTGTGCGCCAGTGCCTGAGGAATACGAAAATTACCAGAACCACCAGGGCAAAGGAGAAAAAAATCGTCTCTTCGACCTCTTTGATCCCTTTGCGGATATTTGTTGTGGTATCCAGGATGATCTCCAGTTTCAGGTCCTTGGGAATCTCCAGTTTTAATCTTTCAACCCTTTTGTAAAATTCGTCTGCTATCGCGATATGATTGGATCCGGGTTGCGGCTGAATCCCAAGGGCAATCTGCTGAATACCTCCGTTTCCCCTGAAACTGCTTTTCAGTGATTCGGCAGAAAGAACTGCTTTTCCAATATCCCGAAGTCTTATAAGCACACCATTCTGTTCCTTGATCAGCAAGTTGTTAAATTCGTCTTCAGTAGTAAGCCTGCCTAGGGTCCGGATGGTCAGTTCTCTTTCATACCCTTCTATCCTTCCGGAAGGCAATTCCACATTTTCCCGCTGAAGTGCAGTCCTGATATCTGTAGGGGAAATTTGGAAGGCCGACAGACGGGAAGGATCGAGTTCAAGGCGCATGGCAAATTTTTTCTCCCCGTACACCCTGATGTCACTGACACCCGGAATGGTCTGCAACCTCTCCTTGAAAACGTTGATCCCAAAATCGGTAAGTTCAAGAAGACTCCTGGTTTCGCTCCTGACAGCCAATGTGATAATTGCGTCAGAATCAGCGTCTGTTTTAACGACAACAGGTGGATCGCAATCCTGCGGCAATCGGCGCATGGCACGCGATACCCTGTCCCTTACATCGTTGGCTGCCGCTTCCATGTCGGCATCAATGTTAAACTCGACGGTGATCCTGCTTTCTCCGTCACTACTGGATGAAGTCAGCGTGCGGATACCGGCGATACCATTGATTGACTCTTCCAACGGCTGTGTGATCTGCGTTGCAATTACGTCGGCATTGGCCCCGGTATAGCCTGTCGATACTGTGACGATTGGAGGATCAACACTTGGAAACTCCCTGAGTCCAAGCATCTGAAACCCAACAAAACCAAACAATAGAAGCGTGATGGAGAGAACAGAGGCAAGTACCGGACGCTTGATGCTAATTGAAGCGATGTTCATTTTGTAATTATCAATGTTGGTTACTTGTTCTGAATTCTAACCTTAACTGGAATACCTTCCTTGATCTGAAGAAGTCCGGTTGTAACAAGGGTGTCGTTTTCGGCCAAACCTTCCGTTATTTCAACATGGGATCCCGTCTTGTAGCCTGTTTTGATTAATACTGCCTTGGCTTTCCCGTTTTTCAACACAAAAACCTGTTCCCCGTCCAGCAAAGGCACAGTTGCCCTTGCAGGGATCAGTATACATGGTTTTTCAGGAAAAAGCTTAAGATTGATTTTGGCAAATGCACCCGGATACAATTCTTTCTTTGGATTGGGACACAATGCCCTGATCCTGATCGACCTGGTAGAGGCATCAATTTTAGATTCGAGGGCATAGATTTTGGCCGTGTAATGATCTTCCCTGCCGTCGATGGTGAAATCGATCTCCATTCCGGTGGCCAGGTTGGGTATGAATTTTTCCGGCACTGAGAAATCAATTTTTACCGGATCAATTTGCTGAAGGGAAGTTATGATCGTGGAATTTGAAACAAAAGCTCCATCACTCACCATCCGCAAACCGGCTGTCCCGGTAAAAGGTGCCCGCAATTCAGTTTTGGATATCTGTGCCTTGATTAAATCCTGGGCAGCCTTCAGGGTATTGAAATTATTTTCAGAGATATCAAGCTCTTCTTTGCTGATACCTTTAAACTGGTAAAGTTCTTTTTTTCGGTCCAGCTCTTTGTTGGCCAACTCAATCTGCAATTTATTGGATCTTAGCTGAGCCTGCAAATCCTTGTCGAACATTTTCACCAGAATAGCTCCTTTGGTAACATTACTGCCCTCCTTGAAGAAAATTCCGGTTACTTTGGCAGAAATCTCCGGCCTGATGTCAATCTCCTCATTGGCCATTAAGGTACCGGTGTAGGAGTAGATAATGTCCAGGTTGGTCATTTTGAGAACCACACCGTCAACAGTTAGCACAGCGGCTCTCCCCTCTCCTGTTCCGCCACTTTTTTTAACCCCTTGGCTGCAAGAGATAAGAAAAATTGCAACAACGGCCAGGAGCCCAGACCAATTAAAAATCCTCATATTTTATTGATTTAGTGTCAGTTAGAAAACAATATGAATCAGCCCATTTATTTTACCAGGCCATAAAAGCAACGAACGGGTGAATCGACCTTCCCTTCGGCAACCAGTTTCTTGATCAGTTTATCAACTTCCTTCTTGTCAACACCTGTGGCTTCTGCTATTTCTCCGCCCTTCATAGGTTTTCCGGATTGCTCTAAAGCTTTGATAATTGCATCTTTTGGTTCCATGGGAATAATATTATAGTTTAGAAAATCGGTTTAATAAATAATGGTCGGCAAGCACCAGTGCTGCCATTGCTTCGACAATAGGAACTGCACGGGGCAAAACGCACGGATCGTGCCTTCCCTTAACATTCACAACTGCCTTGTTTCCTTCTGCGTCCACAGTATCCTGTTCTTTCAGCAAGGTGGCAATAGGTTTGAATGCCACTTTCCAGTAAATATCCTCACCATTGGATATACCTCCCTGAACACCGCCTGAATGGTTGGTAAGGGTTCTTATTCCGTTTTCTGAAGGGATAAAAATATCATTGTGCTGTGATCCGGAGAGTTTGGTCCCCTCAAAACCTGACCCGTATTCAAATCCTTTTACGGCATTGATTCCCAGCATGGCGTGCCCCAAATCGGCGTGAAGCTTGTTGAAGACCGGTTCTCCCCAGCCTGCAGGAACTCCTTTAGCAACACCGGTAATAACACCCCCCACCGTGTCGTGATTTCTACCCGCCTCTTCGATTCGGCTGATCATTAATCCGGCAGTTTCCGGATCAGGGCATCTTACGATTGTTTGCTCTGTCAGACCAAGGTCGAGATCAAGGTAGTTTTTTTTCAGTTCAATATCCCCCACCCTTGAAACAAATGCCTGTACGGTGATGCCCAAAGAAGCCAATAGTTGCTTGGCTATGGAACCAGCGACAACCCTCGCGATCGTTTCGCGTGCAGATGAGCGTCCCCCTCCACGATAATCTCTTACCCCGTATTTCTGATCGTAGGTAAAATCAGCATGGGAGGGACGGTAAAGATCTTTAATATTGGAATAATCAGCCGAATGCTGATCTTTGTTTTTAACCACAAAACCAATCGGAGTTCCGGTTGTAATCCCGTCAAAGATCCCGGATTGAATTTCCACCTGGTCAGACTCCTGCCTGGAAGTGGTGATATGGGACTGACCGGGTTTTCTGCGGTCAAGGTCGGCCTGGATAAGGGTTACATCAATTTTAAGACCAGCCGGACAGCCATCAATGACTCCGCCGATCGCAATACCATGCGACTCACCATAGGATGTGAGTGTAAATATTCTTCCGAAACTGTTCAAAATGATAGGTTTTAATAACAGTCTAAAATTATTCAACTTTTCTGTTATTACAATCTTAGATTCCGATCTTTCCAGAAGGTTTAATAATAAAATAAAAAAACCCGGGTTTATTCCCCGGGTTCATCTATTTATCTTAAGCAGGTCCGTTGACTAGCTGCATCCGCAACCACTGCCGCAACCGCCGCCTGAAGCACCGCCTGAAGCACCGTCACCGCAGCCTGAATCTCCGCAACCATCACTGCTGCAGCTGCTTCCGCATCCGCAACCACCAGAACTGTAGGCAGCATTGAGCTCGTCTTCAGTAGCCTCACGAACTTCAATAATTGTACCGGTAAAATGCAGGTCTTCTCCGGCAAGCGGATGATTGAAATCCATTGTAACAACTTCATCCTTAACAGAAACAACAATACCGTCCATGCGCTGTCCATGTGCTGACATCATCGGGACACTGTTCCCGATTGTTAGAAGTGCATCATCGACTTTACCGTCAACTGTGAAGATGTCCAGTGGTAATTCAACCACAGCCTCTTCATTAATTTCGCCATAACCGCTGGCTGCAGGAATAGATATCTCAAAACTATCACCTGATTTTTTGCCAGCCAGCTGCACTTCAAAAGCAGGGATCATCAGCCCTGCACCATGAAGAAAAACCAGTGGATTCGCATCAGTCGCTGATTCAAATACCTCACCATCCTTACCATCCAACCTGAGGTCATAGGTAAGGGTAACCATACTATCTTTAGAAACTGTACTCATTGCAATATGTTTTAATTTTTAAGGTGCAAAGAAAGGGTATATTTTCTTAGCAGCATAATTTTTGTTACGATATTTTAATGAAAAAGTTAGCATTAAAATAGCTATGTAAGTATTTTTTTATGGATGAAAGTCAAATTCTTAATTAGAACGGTTCCAGACAAGCCCCAACTCCGGAAATAGGACTAAGCAAACCACCTTTTTCACAAATTACACCCTGTAAGCTTGCCTGTAAATTGCTTCGTATCTAAAGAATTACCTGGCTATCGACAAATCTTAAATTATCCAAACAGACGTAAGTCGGTGTATTTATTCCATAAGTACCTGTATCAGAGGATGAAAATGAAAACGACAACCGGTAAACCTTACCCAGGGCGGTCAGGTCGAAGGTGGTCCACTTCGTAACAATGTAATCTTTAGATGAATCGGAAGACCTGAAATCTGCCAGGTAAATGTCAATGCTGCCGGATTTGTTGTTGTTCTGATCGAATCCGTTTACTGTTACCTTGAACCAATCCGGATCCATACCGGTAATCCCACCGAATTTTTTTGACCAGGAGTCTCCGTTTTTCATGGAGAGACCCGAATAGGTGTTGTTGCAAAGGGCTACCGATCTGGGCTCGAAAAATCCGCTTTCATTGAGTGACACAAAAATATCCTGACCAAAGGAGGGATAGAAAATGGCAAACTTGTTTTTCAGATTGGCAGGATCCATGACACTGTACTGGTTTTCAAAGCCGGAGCTGGTAACATCGTTCTTTTGGGAATAGGAGAATCCTGACCATGTTTGCCAGGCAGCTGCGTACTGATTCTCAAACTTCAGTCCTGAATCAGTAAAAAATCCGGTTCCGTCCGATCCGTTCCAGTACCCGGAAGCCGGGACCGCAAGAGATTCAAAGTCCGCGGTTTGAGACCTCTCCTCCCCGGACTTCCGGCATGACAACAACAGAACTACAGCACAAAACAACGTACATGGAAATGCCAATGAATTTCTCATAAATAACTTATCTGAATAAATAAATTTCAACAATTGAAAAATTTTGCACAATAATTCCGCCATTCCTCCCGACAGCGAAAATTCAAGTGAAACCGGCAGGTCTTCTGGCTTACCCGGTTTTCTGTGCCTTCCCGTCGGTTGCGACAGTGGCTTAGGTTCAGAAAACCTTGTGATGGGTTTACAGCTGCGGGTACAGCTCCGGAATTTAACCGGATTCCCTTTTTGATTCACCTTCGACGAAAAGAAGAAGATGAAACCTGATTTCATTGCAAATCTATAGTTTTTGTAAATACCTGGTAATGCTCCCGGAATTTTTTTCAGGTATTGTTGCAAATATTGATTCTTCACAAAAGATTTGCTCCTTTTTTATACTTTTAATGCACCAGAAAGCAAATTTGATATGACCCCTGAAGAAGCAAGAAAAAGAATCATAAAACTCCGCCAGGAAATTGACCAGCACAACCTTAGCTATTATAAACTAAATCAGCCCACCATCTCGGATTTTGCATTCGATGCAATGATGAGTGACCTCCTGGCCCTGGAAAATAAATTTCCGCAGTACACGGACCCAAATTCTCCTTCTCAAAGGGTTGGAAACGATATCTCCCAGGAGTTTCGCCAGGTTTCCCACCAATACCCGATGCTATCGCTTTCCAACAGCTACTCAGAATCAGAGATTCTGGACTTTGTTCAAAGGGTGGAAAAATTTTCGGGGGAAAAACCTGATTATGTTTGCGAACTGAAACTGGACGGAACATCCATCAGCCTGACCTACCAGGATGGTGAGCTAAAACTGGCAGTTACAAGGGGTGATGGTGAAAAGGGAGACGATGTTACTTCCAATGTAAGGACCATACGATCCATTCCTCTGAAGCTGACGGGCGACTATCCTGCGTTTTTTGAAATCCGGGGAGAAATTATCATGCCCTTCGCCGTTTTCGACGGATTGAACCTCGAACGTACCAAACTGGGCGAACCTCCGTTTGCCAATCCAAGAAATGCTGCCTCCGGTACTTTGAAACTGCAAAATTCATCCATTGTTGCTTCCCGCAAGCTGGATGCCTACTTTTATTACGTGCTTGGCGAAAATTTAGGGAAAGACGGTCATTTTGAGCTTTTGCAACAAGCCGCCACGTGGGGCTTCCAAATATCCCCGCACACCGGAAAATGCAGGGATGCAAAGGAGATCGTCCAGTACCTGGAAATATGGGATAAAAGAAGAGCGACACTCCCATTTGCCACTGATGGTGTGGTGATAAAAGTCAATTCCAAACGAATACAGGAAGAACTTGGCTTTACTGCCAAAAGTCCGAGATGGGCCATCGCATACAAATTTAAGGCAGAAAGGGTGTCAACAAGGCTTTTAAGTGTGGATTTCCAGGTAGGAAGAACAGGCGCTGTTACACCGGTTGCAAATCTTGAACCTGTACTCCTTAGTGGGACGGTTGTTAAACGAGCCTCCCTGCACAATGCGGATATCATCCAAAATCTGGACCTACATGCCAACGACCTTGTTTATGTAGAAAAAGGAGGGGAAATCATCCCGAAAATCATCGGGGTGGATCTGTCCGGTAGAACCGGCGGTGAGCAACCTGTCAGATTTATCGAAAATTGTCCGGAATGTGGCACCCGGCTGGAAAAAGAGGAGGGCGAGGCTGCCTGGTACTGTCCCAATGAGGAGGGTTGTCCACCATTGATCAAGGGCAAAATTGAACATTTTATCAGCCGGAAGGCCATGAATCTTGACGGAATCGGCAGTGAAACCATTGATTTACTGTACAGTAAAGGGTTAATCCAGAATGTAGCTGATCTCTATGCATTGAATAGAGTAGAACTTATCACCCTGGACCGGATGGGTGAAAAGTCGGCCGACAGAATCCTGGAAGGATTGAGAAAATCAACAGATATACCTTTCGAAAGGGTACTTTTTGCTCTGGGAATCCGGTATGTAGGTGAAACTGTAGCCAAAAAACTGGCCAAAGAGATACGTTCCATAGACCGGTTACAGACTGCCGGAATCCCGACACTGTTAGCAATTGATGAAATAGGAATAAAGATTGCTGAAAGTATCGTGGACTGGTTTTCAAGACCGGAACATCTCTTCCTGGTGGAAAGGCTTAAAACATTCCACCTTAAATTTGAGACTGAAAGTGTGTCATCGGAAGGATCCACTGATAAACTGCAAGGTCTGTTATTTGTTATTTCAGGCACCTTCAGTAAATTCTCACGTGACGGATTGAAAGCAGACATTGAATTACACGGCGGAAAAAATATTTCATCAATTTCACCAAAAACCAGCTATCTTATTGCAGGAGAGAACACTGGACCTTCTAAAATGGAAAAGGCCCTGCAATTGAAAATACCCGTTATTACGGAAGAACAGTACCTCCAACTTACAAATTGAAAGTGCCTAAATCGAATCCTTCCAATAAAATATCAATTATTTAAAATTCGAATACCTAACTTTGCACCAATGTTGAGCAGATTATTCAATTCATACATTAAGAAAAGGTTGTTTCTTGCATACAGGAAACAGAAAAGAGTGGTAAATATCATCACTCTTGCCGATGCCGGTTCAGTGGGGATTCTCTGGAATCCGGCCGATGAAGATAGTATTGAGACCTATGAGGCTCTGCGGAAAATACTGAATGGCAAAGGGATAAAATCTTTTGGTCTGGCATACATCAGTTCCAAAAGAGAAAAGGAAACCTTGGCTACTGTTTCAAATTCATGGCTGATCAACAATGGCAATGTCGGTTTCTTTGGCAGGCCAAGGGGTGGTGACGGACTCCATTTTATGCAGCAGGAATTTGATATCCTGCTGGATTTATCCATCAATAAGACAGTGGCGCTTCAATACATCCTGATTCATTCGTCTGCAAAATTCAAAGTTGGATGGAGATCAGAAGATCCCAATTTGTATGACCTTGAGATTGATGTAACTGCCAATCCTAATTGTCGTTATTTAATGGAACATATCATCCATTATCTTGAGAAACTGAATGAGAATAACAGATAAGATGCAAAAAAAATTCAGGGGTGCCGGTGTGGCGCTCATCACACCGTTTGATACGGACTTACAGGTTGATTATATTTCATTGGGCCAAATTGTTGATTCCCAACTGGAAAACGGGATGGATTTCCTCGTTGTACTCGGTACAACTGCTGAAACAGCTACGCTTTCGCAATCAGAAAAGCAGGCTGTTATTGATTTTGTAACCGGAAGAACCGCAGGAAGAATCCCTGTTATGGTTGGGGTCGGCGGAAACAGTACTTCAGAGGTTACTGACCAGCTCCAGTCTCTGGATCTCTCACGGGCCGACGGTATCCTATCAGTGGTACCTTACTACAACAAACCTACGCAACAGGGCATTTACCTGCATTTCATGGCCATAGCCTCTGCATGCTCATTGCCTGTAATGCTTTACAATGTACCCGGTCGTACAGGTGTCAGTATGAATGCTGAGACCACACTCCGGCTCGCCCATGATGCAGAGAATATCATCGGCACCAAGGAGGCTTCCGGAAATTTTGGGGAAATCATAAAAATCCTCAAAGGCAAACCGGAAAAATTCAGTGTGATAACGGGTGATGACAGCCTGATTGTTCCGACAATATCGCTGGGTGGAGAAGGTGTCATATCTGTGGCAGCCAATCTTACCCCCAAAATGATTTCTTCAATGACCCATTATGCCCTGTCCGGAGACTTTCACAATGCTGCCTCCATTCAGCTTGATATACAACCTCTTGTAGAGGATCTGTTTGCAGAAGGAAATCCGTCAGGAGTCAAGGCAGCCATGCATTCAGTCGGCCTTTGCAAAAACGAAGTCAGGTTGCCGCTGGTACCGGTCAGTGAGGTCCTTTACAGCCAAATTGCTGAAAAGACATTCAATCTCCGGTAATCCTGCTGCTTATTTTCCTGCCTGGGGATGGTAATACTTTTGGGCTTCAGGCAATTTCTCTGCAATTTTGGCAATCCTGTTTTCATCAAGGGGATGAGTACTAAGGAACTCCGGAGTTGCTGAGTTGTTGTTCTTTGCCATTGCTTTCCAAAATTCTATACTTTGACCAGGGTCATAACCGGCCATGGCCATAAAATACAAGCCCATTTCGTCTGCCTCGTATTCATGGGTTCTGGAAAATGGCAACATATAACCAAGCTGTGATCCAAGACCAAAGGCGGCCATTGCCAGCTGCTGCGTTTGCTTCGGTTTCTCAGAAAGGGCAACCGACAATGCAACTCCTGCACCCTGGGCGACCAACTGCTCGCTCATCCTTTCGCTGCCATGCCGTGCTACTGCATGGGCAATTTCGTGGCTCATGACCGTTGCCAATTGCGCATCATTCTTTATCAAAGAAAGGATACCTGTGTAAACCACTACTTTGCCGCCAGGCATGCACCAGGCATTCACAGCTTTGTCTTCAATCAGGTTAAATTCCCATTTGTAGCCATCCAGGTAGGAAGACAACCCCTTGTCTTTAAAATATTTCTCGACAGCAACAGCGATTTTGCCACCCACTCTTCTCACCCGATCCGTTTCTGCTTTGTTGGTTGAAATTTTGTTGGATTTTATAAACTGGTCATATTGGCTTAAACTCATGCTCATCACCTCGGATTCGCTGACCAGGGTCAGTTGCCTGCGATCGGTTAAGGGAACAGTGGCACAGGATGTTATCACGAGGAATGAAAGTGAAAGTAATGCCAGGCGGTCTATACCAATTAAATTTTTCATCTTATTTGTAAATTTTATGCTGATTTGACAGCAGGGTATTATACAGCAAGGAGGCAATGGTCATAGGACCCACTCCCCCCGGTACCGGTGTGATAAATGAACATTTCGGTGCAACCTCATCAAACTTCACATCACCTTTCAGTTTAAAGCCTGATTTGGTCAGATCTGATGCAACGCGGGTTGTTCCTACATCAATGACTACAGCACCCTCTTTTACCATTTCTCCGGTTAAGAACTCCGGCAGGCCAAGGGCAGCAATGATGATGTCGGCTTGCAGGCATATCTCCTTTAAATTTTTTGTGCGGCTGTGGCAAAGTGTAACGGTGCAGTCTACACCCTTTTGTGACAACAGGATACTCATAGGTCGACCTACAATATTGCTCCTGCCTATCACTACACAATTTTTTCCCGAGGTTTCAATCTTATACCTGCGCAAAAGCTCCATGATACCAAACGGTGTGGCCGACACAAACGCAGGCATTCCGGCTACTACCCTGCCGACATTGACAGGATGAAAACCATCCACATCTTTCCTGGGATCAATTTTTTCAATAACCTTATCTTCGGAAATATGTTTGGGCAATGGCAACTGCACGATGAAACCGTCAATCTCAGGATTGTTGTTCAGTGTGTTTATGCACTGCAGCAGCTCATCCTCACTGACATTATCCTCAAACCGGATCAGTGTTGATTCGAATCCAACAACGCCGCATGCTTTTACCTTGGCTGCAACATAGGTTTCGCTTCCACCGTCATGACCAACAAGAATTGCAGCGAGATGCGGCGCTTTCTTACCTGAAGCCAGGATTTGAGCCACTTCAGTTGCTATCTCCTGTTTTAACAACTCTGAAATTTCCTTACCATCTATTAAGACCATTACCGCAATGTATATAAGTGTGTAGAATAAAATACAGTTGATTAACGGCGCTGTCCATTACCCTGGGACATCATTTTCTTCATATTGGCTCCGGAAGAGACCATTTTCATCATTTTACGGGTATCGGCAAATTGTTTCAGCAGCCGGTTTACCTCCTGAACAGTTGTGCCCGAACCCTGGGCAATACGCTTTCTCCTGGAGCCATCGATCAGTGCAGCGTCAGCGCGCTCTGCCTTGGTCATCGAATGTATGATTGCCTCCACATGTTTGAATGCATCATCCTCAATATCAACATCTTTCAATACTTTTCCCATGCCAGGTATCATTCCTGCCAGATCTTTCAGGTTACCCATCTTCTTGATCTGCTGTATCTGATTCAGAAAATCATCAAAATTGAACTGATCCTTGGCGAGTTTCTTCTGAAGTTTTCGTGCTTCCTCTTCATCATATTGTTCCTGGGCTCTTTCAACAAGTGATACGATGTCACCCATACCCAGTATCCTGTCTGCCATCCTGCTGGGATAGAAAGCGTCGATCGCATCCATCTTCTCGCCCATACCAACAAACTTGATAGGCTTGCTGACGACCGAAAGGATCGAAAGGGCTGCACCTCCCCTGGTATCTCCATCCAGTTTAGTAAGGACCACACCATCGAAATTGAGCCTGTCATTGAACTCTTTGGCCGTATTTACTGCATCCTGACCTGTCATTGAATCCACAACGAATAGAATTTCGCCGGGGTTGACAGCATTCCTAACGGCTTCAATCTCCTTCATCATCATTTCGTCGATGGCAAGGCGACCCGCGGTATCGATGATAACAACATCGTTGCCCTTCAATTTGGCTTCTCTTACAGCATCCCTGGCAATTTTGACGGGATCTTTTGTGGTTTCATCCGAATAGACGGAGACATTTATGGCTGATCCCAGTACTCTTAACTGTTCAATTGCTGCCGGCCTGTACACGTCGCAGGCAACCAGAAGAGGATTCTTCCCCTGCTTGGTTTTAAGTCTGTTAGCAAGTTTTCCTGAAAAAGTTGTTTTCCCGGATCCTTGTAAACCGGACATCAGAATAATAGCAGGTGATCCCTTCAGGTTTATGTCAACTGCCTGACCTCCCATCAATTCTATAAGTTCGTCGTGTACGATCTTGACCATCAACTGCCCTGGATTCAGGGACGTAATCACCTGCTGACCAATGGCTTTGTCCTTTATTTTTGTTGTAAAGTCCTTCGCGATCTTAAAGTTAACGTCGGCATCGAGCAAGGCCCGTCTTACCTCTTTTAGGGTTTCAGCGACATTAATTTCCGTTATCTTACCTTGTCCCTTCAATAATTTGAACGAACGTTCCAGCTTATCCGATAGATTTTCAAACATATTTGAGTTGTTTTTAAAACGCGTACAAACTTACATGAAAAAAAAAAAAGTAAACAGGCCAGGGCAATATTTTTGAAGATTATTCGAAAATTGGGAAATGATTTTGTAACAGTTGTAATGTTTCGGCGTCTTATTGTAAAAACTGCATCAATAATTTCAATGAGGATTTTACAATTCGCAACATTTTTGTTGCTGTTTACCTGTTACTCTGCATATTCTGAAGAACCGGCAAAAAAAATATATACTGCGCAAAAATGCATCTCTCCTGTTATTATTGATGGAATCCCGGATGAACCTGTATGGGGAAATAACTGGGAAGATGGTTTTATCCAGAGAGAGCCGTATGAAAAGGGTCAACCGTCACAGCGTACATCATTTCAACTGGTATACGATGATGAATACATCTATGTCGCCATAAAGGCATTCGATACAGCCCCCGACAGCATTGTGAGCCGGTTGTCCAGGAGGGATAAAATGGATGGAGACCAGGTTGGCATTGTTATAGACAGTTACCATGACCTGAGAACCGCATTTATGTTCTCCGTTTCTGCCTCCGGGGTAAAAAGTGATGAAATTCTTTCGGAAGATGGAGCAGTAGAGGATCTCACCTGGGATCCCATATGGTTTGTCAAAACAAAAATCCATGACTGGGGATGGTGTGCGGAATTGAAAATCCCGCTCACACAGTTGCGGTTCGAGCAAAAATCAAAAGAAGTCTGGGGATTTGATGTTCACAGGTTCCTGTTTAGAAAAAATGAGCTGTCACTCTGGCAACACATTTCGCGAACCGCTCCCGGATTTGTCAGTTTCATGGGAGAGTTGGCCTTCCAGGGCGAATTAAAGCCCCGGAGGCAAATAGATCTTACACCCTACGTCAACTCCAGTATCAAGTCATATCCCAGGGAAGAAGGCAATATGCTTGAAACCGGTCGTGGGACCAAACTCAATGCCGGACTGGATGGCAAAATAGGGGTCACAAATAACCTCACCCTCGATTTTACCATCAACCCCGACTTCGGCCAGGTGGAGGCAGACCCGTCACAGGTCAATCTCACTGCCTATGAGACTTTCTATGTTGAACAAAGGCCATTTTTTATTGAGGGCAAAAATATCACGCGGTATCCTTTGGGATTTGGTGACGGAGACTTATCCTTTGAACAATTGTTTTACTCCAGGAGGATAGGCAGAAAACCACAATACACACCGGATACGGATAATGGTGTTTTTGTTCAGACTCCATCCTTTACAAGTATCCTTGGTGCCGCAAAACTTACCGGAAAAAGCTCCAAAGGATGGTCGGTCGGAGTGATTGAGAGTGTTGGCTCAGAGGAAACGGCTCTAATAGATTCAGCAGGTCACAGGCACCGTGAAGCAGTAGAACCACTTACAAACTATTTTGTTGGAAGGATTCAAAAAGACATTAACAAGGGAAATACCATCATCGGCATAATGGGCACCTCTACAGACCGGCGGCTGGAGAGCGATCCCCTGATTTCACTTCTGCACAAAAGGGGCCGTTCCGGGGCGTTTGATTTCAAACAATATTTCAACCAAAAAAACTGGCTGGTACAGCTAAATACCGTATTCAGCAACGTAAAGGGCAGCAAGGAAGCCCTTGCTGAAACTCAGACTTCATCCGCTCATCTTTTCCAAAGACCTGATGCCTCTCACCTCACTTACAATGAAAACAGAACTTCATTATCGGGCAATGGCGGAAATTTTCAGCTGAGTAAGATTGGCGGGAACCTGAACTGCCTGCTGGCAACCATGTGGAAATCCCCGGGACTGGAAATCAATGATATCGGGTACCTAAGATCCACAGATGAATTCTTTCAGGTTTTATGGGCCGGGATCATGAGGTCGTCAAGGATCAATTTCAACCAGTGGAATGCGTGGAATTATGCGGGTGAGCACTTGTACACAGGAGGTAATTTCAACGGTCATGTACAATTTAAAAACCAATGGGCGCTCCATTCCGGTATTAACATCGAATCGGAAACCCTTTCTGCTTCACAATTGCGGGGTGGACCTGCCATGCTGATTCCCGGAAATAAATCATACTGGTATTTCATAGAGTCGGATGTGCGAAAAAAACTGTCCATTCAATACCAGGGCCAGCATGCCAGGTCAAATTTCGGTTCCGCATCCACAGATCAGTTTTCGCCAATAATAAGGTACCAGCCGTTCAATACGCTGGAATTTACATTTGAACCATCTTACATCCGCAACAAAAATGACATTCAATACGTTGCAAAATGCAATTACGGAAATGCAAAAAGATATGTCCTTGGCTCACTGCATCAGCAATTGCTCTCCTTCTCCATGCGCATAAATGTCAACCTAACCCCCAACCTGACATTGCAATACTGGGGCCAGCCATTCGCTACTTCCGGAAACTATAACCAATTGAAGATGGTGACCCAGGGCAGGAATCCGGGCTATGAAAAACGATTTCATATCTACGATTCCGTGCAACTGCAAATCCCAGACTCCGATAACAATTATGCTGTGGATGAAGACCGGGATGGAGTTCTGGATTACAAGTTTGAAAACCCGAATTTTAATTTCAATGAATTCCTTTCCAACCTGGTAGTGAGGTATGAATACGTACCCGGCTCGGTTGTCTATTTTGTTTGGTCCCAAAGCCGGCAATATCAGACAGAAACAGGCAAATTTGACCTTTCTCAAAACCTCGGCGGGCTTTACAACCAGGAAAAGCCAACGAATACTTTAATGGTTAAATTTTCATACCGTATTTCATTGCACTAAAAAACTGGTTCTCAAATAGGTGCAAAAATCAGATTAAAGTGACCCAATTGGCAGCAGCAAGATCCAATTTACATAAAACTAAAACATATAATGCTGATTTATTGATAATTAAGTATCAAATAAAAAAAAACACAAATCATTTTTTGAATTAAAATATAACTACCTTTACATCG
>CAZDLO010000054.1:0-21713 GCA_964506325.1 uncultured Tangfeifania sp. | reverse complement strand
ATTTCTTTGCATAATGTTAACCTTTTTTAGGTCAACGTATTTCAGGCGCAGACAAATCTTGTGTCTCTTTTTTTTAATGAGTATTAACTTTTGAGTAAAATACTATATATGTGTGTGTTAAGCATCATATTTGTCTTACTTCCTTAACTCATCAATCATAACTCATCACTCCTAACTCAATATTGCTATTTTTGTCTGATTAATTCTTCGATCAGACCTCTCATGAAACGATTTTTATTGGCATTCATCCTGCTTATCTCTGGTTTTACTTCGTTTTCCCAACTTAATACAGACCATTTTTTTTACATCGCCAAAAGCAGAATATACTTCGGTAATTATGTCAGTGCCATTGAAAACTTCAATATTGTCATCAAACTGAAGCCTTACCTGCCAGAGCCTTACTTTTACAGGGGGATGGCCAAACTTTACATCGATGATTTCCGGGGAGCCAAAGCAGATTTTGACAAAGCCATTGAAATTAAGCCATTCTATCCGGAGGCTTACATGTACCGGGGAATGGCTAATTATGAAATGAAGAATTTCAAGGAATCCCTGAATGATTATTCCAATGCCTTGGAATACAACAGGGAGGATCCGAATATTTACAACAACAGGGGTATTACACGGATTGCGATGGAGGATTTCGACGGCGCAATTGGCGATTACACCAGGTCCATCGAGCTTAAACCGGGAACTGCCAATACCTATCTGAACCGCAGTTCTGCCAAGCAGATGAAGGGCGACCTGGAAGGGGCGATCAAAGACTGTGATGCAGCCATACGCATCAGGCCGCACTTCGCTAGTGCTTACCTGGTAAGGGGCATCGCCAGGTTCGAGAAAAAAGATTACGCCGCTGCACTCAAGGATTATGATTTAGGCATCCGGCTGGATCCTAAAATGACCAATGCATATGTAAACCGGGGAATTGTCAAGCATCAGCTCAACGACCTCAGGGGGGCCATACGCGATTATGACATGGCTATCCAGCTTGACCCGAATATGGCCAATGCCTGGCTGAACCGGGGAATTGCCAGGGAATCTCTGAAACTTCCGGGTTCAGAAAAGGACCTGGCCATGGCTGCAGAACTTGATCCAAAATTTGCATCCTTTAAAAAACGTCTGGATGCAGAGGAGGAAAGGGAGCAACAAAGGAGGCAATACGGGTTTTATCTTCCCAATCCCGGCCAAAATCCAAACCAGGCACAGAACAACCAGCAGGGAAACACCAAATCCCCTTCAGCCACTGCCCAGGCAACAGGAACGGCAGGGGTCCCTCAGTCCAACAGCACTGCCGCCTCTCCAAACAACAGTACGGCCTCTGCAAGGATCAACGGCACTGCCACAACGGATACAACTGCCTTTAAACAGGAAAACAAAAGCGGACCGGTCACCCAGAACCGCAAAAGAAGAAATATCGTTGTTGCAGAGGACGGTAAGGTATCAGAAACAGACATCAAAGACGGAATGGTGCAAAACAGGAATGTCAAAATTGTAATGCAGCCTGACTTCATCATATCTGTTTTCAACAAGGATTCGGTGGATTTCAACCGGTTACAGTATTATAACATGGAAATTGAAGCACTGAACACAAAAAACAACAATGAACCCTTCCTTATTATCTCAAACAAACCTTATGCTTACCAGACAATTCACAGGGAATCCTTTAAAAGCCTCCTGGAAAACTGGAACAAGGAAATCTCAGCCGGAAAGAAAAACTCCATTGCATGGTTGAACAGGGGGATCATTTACGAACAGTCGGAAAACTACAATGAAGCCATCCGGGATTTTACAAAAGCTATTGGAATTGACGAGAGGAATATCCTGGCATACTATTGCCGTGCCAATTCCAGGGCTAAAATGGTGGATGCCATCCGTTCTCAGGGTTCACTTCCTGAACCTGAAATTCTCAGTTTTTCCGGAAATAAAACAAACATTGAGAGCAAAAACAATGAAGTAAAGATCCTGGATTACGAAGATATTATACTCGATTACGAATCAATACTTTACATGAATCCGAATTTCATATTTGCGTGGTTCAATATGGCAAATATCAAGGTAAAGAAAAAGGACTACCTCAATGCCATCCAAGATTACTCTAAAGCCATTGAACTGGAACCTGATTTTGGAGAGGCCTATTTTAACCGCGGACTGACCAGGATCTATCTTGACGACCTGGAAGGCGGTGCGCTGGACCTAAGCAGGGCCGGAGAGCTTGGACTTACTGAAGCATACAATGTAATCAAAAGGTATTGCAACTGAATTCAAAGATGATTTTCCCCGGCCTGGCAATTTTATAATTAGATTTACAGCAACTGAAAAACCGGCAATGTCCATTCAACCCCTGGCAGAAAGATTAAGACCCGTGAGCCTTGATGAATTCATCGGGCAGAAACACCTGGTTGGTGAAGAAGCTGTCATCCGTAAGATGATTGCTTCGGGGCGGCTGTCTTCATTTATATTGTGGGGTCCGCCCGGAGTGGGAAAAACTACACTTGCAAAAATCATAGCCAATTCGCTGAACCGCCCATTTTACAATCTAAGTGCCATTAATTCAGGAGTTAAGGATGTAAGGGATGTCATCGAAAAAGCCAAAAACAACAGTTTTTTCAGTGCTCAAAACCCAATCCTTTTCATAGATGAAATACACCGTTTCAGTAAATCGCAACAGGATTCCCTTCTTGGTGCTGTAGAACAGGGTATTCTTACACTGATCGGGGCAACCACAGAAAACCCCTCGTTTGAGGTTATCTCTCCCCTACTCTCCCGATGCCAGGTGTATGTTCTGAAATCGCTTGAGAAAGAAGATTTGCTTGTATTGCTTGACAGGGCAATCTCAACGGATACAGACCTGTCCAAAATGAAAATCAAGCTGGAAGAGACAGAAGCGCTGCTCCGGTTTTCGGGAGGAGATGCCAGGAAATTGCTCAATGTCCTCGAACTGGTAATCAATGCCTCTGAAAGTGATGATATCATCATCAACAATGAAAGGGTCACTGAAAAACTCCAGGAAAACCTTGCCCTGTATGATAAAAACGGAGAAATGCATTATGACATCATTTCTGCATTTATCAAAAGCATAAGGGGCGGAGATCCCGATGCTGCCGTGTATTACCTGGCCAGAATGCTGGAGGGCGGAGAAGATATCAAATTTATCGCACGCCGCCTGCTGATCCTGTCGGCCGAGGATATCGGCCTGGCCAATCCCAACGCACTCCTCCTGGCACAAAGCACCTTCGATGCAGTGCACAAAATCGGGATGCCCGAGTCCAGGATCATTCTTTCCGAATGTACCATTTACCTTGCCACATCCCCCAAAAGCAATTCAGCCTATTCTGCAATTGACGAAGCCCTGGCAGAAGTTAAAATTTCCGGGCACCTGCCTGTTCCCCTTCACCTTCGCAATGCCCCAACCAAACTGATGAAACAGCTGGGATACGGGGAGGAATACAAATATGCCCACTCTTTTGAAGGAAATTTTGTCCTTCAGGATTTTCTCCCCGAAAAAATCAAGGACAAAAGATTTTACAAGCCTCAGCACAATCCAACCGAGGAAAAAATCCTGGAAAGACTCCGCGCCTGGTGGAAAACAAGGTTCGCGTAGGCGACTTTGGATATTCCCAACAAAATGATTTCATGTCTATATTGTCACTCGGACACAACACTGAGAGACTGCTTAAAAATATAACACAGAGAATAACTGTCTCTTAATCGAAAAAAAATCGTTTATAGTTATTCCTGCAATTTTATATTCTTGTGTGAGAACCCCCGGAGTTCACAGAGTTGGAAAATCGCCAGCGATTTTCGCTCGCCCGAAGAATTGGACAAGCTGGATTAGGAATTTATACAACTATTGAATATCAACGAAATACAGAAATTTTTCAATATTAATTCGCTGCTTAACAATATTTAACTAACATCTTAGTACTAAAACTAAATTTTTAGTTATATATTTGAAGTGTTGAATTCGACAAGTCACAAACAAAAAAAAAGCCATGAAAACAAAATTATTCCTCAGCTCCCATGATTTAAGGATTTAGTCTTTTTTTTATCCTTTTAAACTAATTTTTTAGTTTTTTAACGAAAGAAGTAGTTATAATATTTTGAAAGAGCATTTCAATAATTTAACTTTGTAAGCGACACGCAGGCAGGGAGATACCTCTTCACCTGAAATAACGTCACAAACAAACAAGATCCCGCATGAAAGAATTGACAAAAGCAGAAGAACAGCTGATGCAGATACTCTGGAAGCTGAAAAAGGGATTTGTCAAAGACCTGATCGATCATGTCCCGGAACCGAAGCCTGCCTATAACACGGTTTCGACATTCATCCGGATCATGGAGAAAAAGGGATTTGTTGGACATACGGCTTATGGCAAAACACACGAATATTATCCGCTGATCACCAAGAAAGAGTACACAAAACTGTACATGAAGAGCTTCATCCAAAATTATTTCAGCAATTCATTCCAGGAGATGGTCTCCTTCTTTGCCAAAGAGGATAAGATGAGCATATCAGAAATTGAAAAACTACTGATGGATGTGAAAAAAGATCTGGAAAAAGAAAAAAAATAAGCAGATTAAATACGGAATAAAATGAGAACAGCTATCATTAATTTTATTTTCGAGTCAGGCATCAGCCTGTCAATCTTCACGCTGATATATTTAATATTTCTTCGCAAGGAGACATTCTTTCACCTGAACCGTATCTTCCTGCTGCTATCACTGGCCATTTCATTTGCGCTGCCCCTGGTACATTTCCAGTTGGTCGCCGCACCCACCACCAACATGATCGGTGAAGTAACGGTCACAGCACCTGGGTATCAAAACCTGCTTCAGACGGTAACTGTCTATGGAACAATTTTTTCAGGTGCATTCGTACAAACTGTGCAGTCTGTTGGTTGGATCAGGTTAATTTACCTTGCAGGGACCATCCTTTTCGCATTTCTGTTTCTTGTAAGGCTGATTCAGATATCCAGGTTGATCCTTGGAAACGAAAGCGAGGTAAAGGGCGGATTGAGAATTGTCAAAATTGACAGGGACATTACCCCTTTTTCATTTTTCCGCTTCGTATTTATCAACAAAAACCATTCCTACGGACAGGGTCTGAACGAGATGTTCGCGCATGAATCAGAGCATGCGAGACAAGGCCACTCCATCGATGTGATGGTGTTGGAACTGGCAACTATCCTGCAATGGTTCAATCCCTTTATCTGGCTTTTGAAAAGGTCGGTCAGGGAGAACCACGAATTTCTGGCTGATCACGGCGTACTTAAACCGGGTGTAAGTCCTGCAGCCTACAGGTTGCTGTTATTGGGACGTTCGTTGGAGCAACAGCCGGTTATTGCAAATAATTTCAATTACTCACTCATTAAAATCAGAATTCAGATGATGACAAAAATGAAATCCTCAAAAGCAGCGGCCTTAAAACTCAGCATGGGCATACTGGCTACTGCAGCGTTATTCATGGTTTTTGCCTTTGATGGAACGCAGACCAATCCCCAGGAAAAGAAGGTTTCAGTTCAGGCAGCACCAACAAAACCTGCCGATCAGGTATTTGTTGTGGTGGAAGAGATGCCGGAATTTCCCGGAGGAGAACAAGCCTTAAGGGATTTTATCGCCAAGGAGGTAAAATACCCGGAGGATGCTAAAAAAGCAGGTATCCAGGGTAAGGTGTTTGTTACATTCGTTGTTGACAAAACCGGGAAGGTATTGGATGCAAAAATTGCAAGAAGCGCCAGCCCTAGCCTCGACAAGGAAGCTCTCAGGGTCACGGAAAGCCTTCCGGCCTGGAAACCCGGCAAACAGAGAGGCGAAAATGTTGCCGTTTCATACACAATACCGATTCAGTTTAAATTGCAATAATCCCTGAAAATAACTGTTCCGGTCTGCAGTTACCCTACTGCGGACCGGAATTAATTTTTTATCCGGATGCGTAAACCACTGTTTATATTGATATTGATGGCTCTTCCACTGGTAACAATTTCCCAGGACGTGGACCGCCTGATCCTGAACAACGAGTATGACAGGGCTTTGCATCTGATAGACAGTGGATTGGCTAAAAACAGGGAACAGCCAGAGCTTTACCTCAAACGAGGCACCATTCTTCAACGGAAATTTGATTACCAGGGAGCTTTGTTCAGCCTGCAAAAGGCATGGTCGCTCGATTCCCTTAATAAATTCACTATCAGTGAACTTGCAGACGTGAATACCAGCCTGGGCAATTTCCGTCAGGCCCTTCCCTATTACAAGAGACTGTATGATTCCGATACTACCAGCATAGTGAATGCCCTGAGAGTGGCCAGGGCTTACTTCAACGTAAAATCGTACCAGGAACCCTATGGAATTCTCAGGTCTGCCTATTACCGGGACAGCTCCAACCTATATTTAAACAAACTGCTGGCATTGTCTGCCATGCGAACCGGTCGCGACAACCTGGCAATTGCCTTGTTTAGCGGGGTAAAACAGCAAAATCCTTCAGACCTATCGAACTACTCCAACCTGATCGTGCTGTTCCAGAAAAAGGACAACTACATCCAACTGACAGAAACGTTGGAAGAAGCCATTCAATTCTTCCCGGAGGAAACAAATTTGCTCATCAGGCTGGGTGACGCCCATTACTCAAAAAGAGCCTATCCGAAAGCCACGGGACCTTATGAAAAATACCTTGCCAGCGGTGATTCGGTCCCGGATGTCCTTAAAAACCTGGGCATTTGTTATTATTACGAAAAAAAGCACAGGGAAGGGATTTACCTGCTGGAAAAGTTGCTGATGCTAAGACCGAATGATCCCGTTGCCGGACTGTTCCTCGGGTTGTGCTACAAGGAGCTGGATGAACTGGAGGAAAGCATTGGCTACCTGAATTTTGCCGCTAAAATAGCGGTTCCCTACTACATGTCAGATATCCTGAACCAGCTTGGAAACATCTACCTGGAAAAAAAAGAGTACCGAAAGTCGGTTGATTTGCTGAAAAAAGCCTACCGTGTGGATACCACGAAGTATGAAATCCTGTTTAAAATAGGCAACACCTATGACGTATGGCAAAAGGACAAGAACCCGGCCATGAGGTATTACAAATTTTACCTTGAATCACCGAAGGACAGTTCCGAAATGCACCGGAAACTCACTGAATACGTTCTTGAAAGAAAAAAGAAGCTTGGCAGGTAACCTCCCTATTTAATATCCTTTAAATCATATGGCGTCTCCTGGTAAACGTAATAGTTGAGCCAGTTGGAGAACAAAAGGTTGGCATGTGATCTCCAGCTCAATACCGGACGTTCATCAGGATTGTCACCGGGGTAATAATTTTCCGGCTTATCGATTGGCAGTCCCTTGTCAATATCCCGTTTGTATTCCCGGTCCAGGGTTCTGAGTGAATATTCCGGATGGCCGGTGATAAAAATTTGCCGCCCGTTTTCTGCCATGGCCATATATACCCCGGCCTTTCCTGATTCAGAAAGCAACTGAACTTCAGGTAATTTTTCAAAATCGACGGCTTTCAGCTCAGTATGCCTGGAATGAGGGGCCCTGTAAATATCATCAAAACCCCTGAACAAGGGAAGTTTCTTGTCCATTACAGTATGGTCGAAGACGCCAAACATCTTCTTTTCAAGGGGATATTTGGGGATGCCGTAATGATGATACAACCCGGCCTGGGATGCCCAGCAGATAAACATGGTCGATGTGACATGCTTGTGTGCCCAGTCAAAAATCTCGCAGATCTCGTTCCAGTAGTCAACCTCTTCAAAGGGAAGATGCTCGACCGGAGCACCGGTGATAATCATTCCGTCGTATTTTTTCTTCCTGACCTGGGCAAAGGTCTGGTAGAACGCATCGAGGTGGTCCTGCGGCGTATTCTTCGGAGTGTGCCCCTTGATCTGCAGAAAGTCAATCTCTATCTGAAGCGGAGTATTGGATAGCAACCGAAGCAGATCTGTTTCGGTTGCTATCTTAAGTGGCATCAAATTAAGAATTACGATCTTCAGCGGACGAATATCCTGGTGTTCGGCCCTGGTCTGGTCGATAACAAATATATTCTCTTCCCTCAGCAAATCGATGGCTGGCAAGCCATCCGGCAGATTTAAAGGCATAATTCAAAATTTAATGGGACAAAGGTCAAAAATAATCTAAATCTTATCCAATGCCTGTGAAAAGTCGGCAATAATATCATCAATGTGCTCGATTCCCACAGAAACCCGCAATTGCGAAGGTTTTACACCGGCAAGAAGCTGCTCATCATCACTCAGTTGTGAGTGAGTTGTTGCAGCGGGCTGGATAATCAGGGTACGTACATCACCAACATTGGCAAGGTGACTTACCAGCTCAAGATTGTTGACAAGTTCAATGGCATTTTCCTTGCTTCCCTTAACGGTAAAGGAAAGAACCGCTCCTGCACCTTTGGGGAGGTATTTTTGAGCCAATTCGTAATTTTCATCACCTTTTAATCCCGGGTAATTGACTGATTCGACCTTCGGGTGCTTTTGCAGCCATTGTGCCAGTGCCAGGGTATTCTGAATATGGCGTTCCACCCTTAATGAGAGTGTTTCAAGCCCCTGGATCAGCTGGAATGAATTGAACGGGGAGATCGCCGGACCGAAATCGCGAAGACCTTCCACCCTTGCCCTGATGATAAATGCAATATTCCCGAACGGGCCGTCTGAACCGAAAACATCCCAGAATTTTAGTCCGTGGTATCCTTCCGAAGGTTCTGTAAATCCTGGATATTTACCATTGCCCCAGTTAAAATTTCCGCCATCGATAATAACCCCACCGATGGAGGTACCATGTCCGCCTATCCACTTGGTGGCAGATTCAACCACGATGTTGGCACCATGCTCCAGCGGGCGGAAAAGTGCTCCTCCGCAACCGAAGGTGTTGTCAACAATCAACGGCAGATCATGTTTTTTGGCCAGTGCTGCAAATTTCTCAAAATCAGGGACATTGAAACTTGGATTTCCGATGGTCTCAAGGTAGATGGCTTTTGTTTTCCCGTCAATCAGTTTTTCAAAATTCGCAGGATTCAGGTCTTCTGCAAACCTGGCCTGTATTCCAATATTTTTGAAAGTAACTTTAAACTGATTGTACGAACCGCCATATAAATAGGGAGATGTGACAAAGTTGTCGCCGGCTCCGGCAATATTCGTAATGGCAATGAACTGTGCAGCATGGCCCGACGAGAGGGCCAATGCCGCTACCCCACCCTCCAGGGCAGCGATTCTCTTCTCAAAAACATCTGTGGTCGGATTCATCAGCCTGGTATAGATGTTGCCAAATTCCCGCAGTCCAAAAAGGTTGGCAGCGTGTTCCGAGTTCTTGAAAACGTAGGAGGTAGTCTGGTAAATCGGAACTGCCCTTGACAGCGTGTCCTTGTCCGGCGTGTGTCCTGCATGCACCTGCAGTGTTTCGAATTTTTGTTTTTGTGTGCTCATGGTGTTGAAATTTAAATTGTATTTGTATTTAATTGATTATTTCTCGAAAAATTCCCTGTGTATCGCCCTTACGGCAGAGGTTCTGTCCAGGGTCTTAACCAGGTAATAACTTACTATGGGTGAGGCACCTGAACAACTCATAAGAACGTTGATGCTTTCATTGGCCAGTGCCGTAAAAATCCTGGCAGCTATTCCATAGTTATCTGTTATTCCATGACCAACAGCGGCAACGATGGAGATGTCGTCTTCCACCTGCAATTTCCCCACGGCAGTCAATTCAATCGCACTGACCACGGCATAGGCATTCTGGAGGTCTTTTTTGGCCAGAAGGATATTGATGGATATCTGTGAAGTAAGCACAGAACTGATGTTGATTCCTGCATGATGCAATGCCGTTGTTACTTTCGCAAGAATTCCGGGCTTGAGTCCGACTCCGGGACCCTTTAATTTCAGAAGACCAAAATCATCACTAAAAGTTACGCTCTTTATCACTCCCTTTTGTACCGATTTTTCACGGCTGATGATTGTCAATGGATTGGTAACATCCAGCGTGCCGTAGATGTTGAATACCCGGATGGGAATATGAGGATCAGTCAGCGGTTCGACTGTCCTGGGGTGCAATATTTTCGCGCCGAAATAGGCCAGCTCGGCAGCCTCGTTGTAAGACAATTTTTCGATCAGGACGGGTTTGGTGACCAGTTTTGGATCAGAGCTAAGGAACCCGTTGACATCCTTCCAAATATCCAGTGAAGAGGCTCCCACGCAACGGGCGATGGCAGCCGCTGCATAATCACTGCCACCCCTACCGAACAAGGTTGTTTTCTGGTCTTTGGAAACCCCGTAAAATCCTGGCACAACATAGATCAGTTCTTCGCTGAGGGATTCGCGGACACTATTGGTAGAGAGATGGAAATCGGCTGAGGCATTGCCGTATTCTCCATCAGTGATAAGTCCGATGGCTTCCGGAAAGCCCTCCTTAGACTGGAAACCCTGCGACAACAGGATACTGTTGAGAAAAATGGCCGATAATCTTTCACCATAAGAGAGAACGTGGTCTTCCAGCGCCTTCGATGCGTCGCCGGTCAGTGCTATGCCATGAAGAAAGTTTCTCAATTCATCCAGCTGCTCGCCAAGCAGGCTGTGCGTTTTAGCAAGCAGTGCCTCATCACTGATAAAGTGATTCAAAATACCTGATTTTAGCTCCCGGAGGTATTGAACGGTTTTTTCTGCCACTGTCTCGTCGTGCCTGGTTTTTTCAAGTGCGTCAACCAAAAAATTGGTGACACCATGAAATGCTGATACAACAATGATCAAGGGCTGGTTATAGTTTCTGACAACCTGAATTATGCGGTGAATCTCCTCCTTACTCCTAAGATTGGACCCACCGAATTTTACTACAATTTTCGGCATAGTTAACATTTGATACGTAAGATTTGTTGGAATTTGTCTGTTCTGACACAGTCTGGAAAGCCTTCAAACAGGTTTAAGCCCGTGAGAAGGCTATTGCATAAACATAGACATGGTACGCATGGATGAGAAAATGCCTGCAGCTACACAACAAGGCTGTTGTATTGCTGTAAAAGTTCCGGCATCTGTTGAAAAATGATGTTTCATCCTGCGTGATTAAATTTTCAATCTGTCTGCAAACATAGAACATGAAAATTACATTTCCAAATCTTTTTGAATCATTCTAAATAAAAATGTCATTTATTCTGTCCTAAATATTTTTTATTCAGGATATATGCCGGCTAAAATTCTTGCACAGTGAATTAATAAATCCATTATGATATTACAATTATCCCCGGCAATTGCAGCTTTGTTTTTAAAACGCATTTGCGGAAAGTCGAATGCGATTTTCCACTCAGTGCAATTCGGGGGTTTTCTCTGATGAAAAGGGATCAAGGCAGATATCTCAGTACAACTTATATTTTCAATTCATAGTATGTTACTCCGGGTGCTACAAATTTATACAGACTCTTAATTGATCCTCCCAAAATTTGTAGATTTGTCACTCAAACAATAGATCCGGATTATGAAACAATACTTAAGCAAACTTTTCATTGCGGGCATCCTGCTGGTTATTTCTTCATGCCAGGAGGATGTACGAAGGCCGGAAGTACTGGTCATCCCCCAGCCTGCATCTCTTGTAAATATGGAAGGCACCTTTGCCATCGGTTCTCAGACCAAGATTCTTATCAACAGCGACAATCCTGAGATGCATACGGTTACCAATTACCTGTGCAGCCGCCTGGCGTCCTTTTACGAGATTGAAACGAAGGTTGCCTTCTCAGGTGCACCGGAAAAGAAATCTGTTTTTATCAAGATGAATACCGGGTTGTCTTTGGCCAGGGAAGCTTACCATTTGGCTGTTACACCCAAAGGAATATTGCTGGAAGCTTCCTCAGCCAGCGGCTTGTTTTATGGTGTTCAGACCCTGCTGCAGCTGATGCCACCGCTTCAACAAAAATTGTCCAGGGTTGTCGTCCCAGCTGTGGAAATCAATGATACACCGAGGTTTACCTGGCGTGGATTGCATCTGGATGCGGGACGCCATTTCATGCCAAAGGAGTTTGTATTGAAATACCTGGATTACATGGCACTGCACAAGTTCAACACATTTCACTGGCATCTGACTGAAGATCAGGGATGGAGGATAGAAATCAAGAAATATCCACGGCTGACAGAGTATGGTTCCGTACGGAAAGAGACTCTCGTGGGCCATTATGGCAGCACTACTTACGATAACACCCCGGCCGGCAGATTTTATACGCAGGAAGATATCAAAGAGATTGTAGCCTATGCCGCAGACCGGTTTATCACTGTTGTACCAGAAATTGAGATGCCCGGCCACTCACTGGCTGCCCTGGCGTCCTATCCCGAACTTGGTTGCACCGGAGGGCCTTATGAAGTAGCAACCACCTGGGGTGTGTTTGAAGATGTTTACTGTGCCGGCAAAGAAGAGACCTATGCATTTTTACAGGATGTCCTTGCAGAAATAATACCACTTTTCCCGGGCGAATATTTTCACATCGGAGGCGACGAATGCCCAAAAGCACGCTGGCAGAAATGTCTGTTGTGCAAACAAAAGATGAAGGACGAAGGACTGAAAACCGAGCATGAACTTCAAAGTTACTTTGTTCAGCGGATGGAGAAATTTCTGAATGAAAACGGCAAAAAACTTATTGGCTGGGATGAAATTCTTGAAGGCGGACTGGCACCCAATGCGGCAGTAATGTCGTGGCGTGGTGAAGCAGGCGGCATAGCTGCTGCGAGAGATCATCATTTTGTGGTAATGACTCCGGGAGATTATTGTTACCTTGATCACTACCAGGCAGATCCAAAGAATGAACCGTTGGCAATAGGTGGCTTTTTGCCGTTAAAGAAAGTATACAGTTATGAACCAGTACCGGCGATTCTTTTGGTGAATGAAGCCAAATACATCATGGGAGCCCAGGGCAACGTCTGGACTGAATACATGAAGACTCCCGAACAGGTCGAATACATGGTCTATCCGCGTGCTGCTGCCCTTGCAGAAGTAACTTGGTCACCCAAGGGGGCAAGGGACTATGAAAATTTCAAAATCCGTTTGAACAGGCTTACCAAATATTATGACATTTTCGGAATTAACTATTGCAAGTCAGAATTTATACCATAAAAAAAGCCGGCAATCGCCGGCTTTTTTTATGGAGAATCACTGATTATCTTACACTTATTACCAATACTTTTGACAAACTCCAGAATTCTGCGGAATTTAGGATAACAAGACTTTCTGCCGTTTTGTTACCCTCAATTTTGTACGAACTGGCAGGATGAGTACTGACAACCGTTGCCTTTTTCTTCATGATCGGAATGCTGTTGACGGTTGTAATATCAACTTTGGTGAGCAATGACTTGTCAATATTGTTATTGACATCTTTCGCAGTTCCCAGGAAACCTTCTTTCGCAATAATACCCTTGCCTTTCAACTCCTTCACACTACCGATTACATAGTAAGCGGTATTCAATTCAGCGGTTTTGTCTTCAATAACCTTTTGTTTTACTTTATTTTCACTGCTGAGGTTGGATACATTGGTGCTAAGGTTCGTGACTTCGGTGGAAAGATTCTGAACCTTGATATTCTGTTTGTCAAGCTCCTCTTTGAGAATGGCCATCTGACTGTCTTTTTCAGCGATCTGCCGGTTCAGATTCTCTATCATCTTTTCAAGCTGGGCTACATGGGAATTGGATTTTTTCAGCTTGGCAGAAAGATCCGCCACCAATAACCTGTTCTTCTGCAACAGTGAGTAGATGTAGTTGATATCTCCTTGTATCTGCTCCCTGCGATCACCCTTAATTTCAAAACCACCTTTGGCCTCCTTGTCAATAATCTTTTCCTTTTGTTTGATAGAGTCAAGGTTCGACTGAATTGCATTGAATGCATCAACAAATTCGACAAGGTTCGCATCTTTTGAACTACCTGCCATCATCAGGCTATCATTCTTAGCCTTAAGTCTGGCTATTTCTTTACGGTTACATCCTGTGGCAGAAATGACAACCGCGATTAGCAACAGATAAATAATTTTTCTCATGTTCAATATTTTTAATTGTTTTCCCTCCTCACTAAAAACAACAAATGCTTAAGCAAAAAGGTTCGGTGCAAATTTACGAAATAAATTGCAAAATTTAATTACTTTATAAACAAAACGGGTAATCGAATAAACCAAAAGCCTTAAACCGTAAACCAATCATTATCAAAGCGATAATATTTCTTTGGTTGTTTCGGTTAAAAGTTGGTAAAATGCACGGATCTGGCCAATTTTTCCACTGAATCGGAGGCAGTATCATTCATCAATAAGCCTGTGGGTCAGCAATTCTTTGATGTCGCTAAATATGATCGAAGCTTTTCTAACCGAAACAGGAATTTTTGCCCCACTTTTCAGTAGTACATAACTTTCACCTGACCTGACAAATTTCCGTATGTAATAAATATTAACCAGGTATGATTTATGGGTACGGTAGAATTGATTGGCCGGCAGGTAGGCTTCCAGCTCCTTGAGCGATTTGGAAACAACAAACTCTCTTTTGGCAAAGGTGTATATAGTGGCGTAGGACTGATCTGCAGCACAATATTCAATATTCCTTGAATTTTCCATCATAAATCCACTCTCAACATCGAAGATCAGATTTTTTCCAGGTGCTTCTGCGGTACACAAAGCGTTGATCCGGTCCTCCAATTCCAGCTGTTGCTGTTCGTAGCGGATCATCTTATCAATTTTCTTGATCACACTCTGTAATTCGAGAAAATTAACAGGTTTAAGCAGGTACCCGGCTACAGACTTGTTGATGGCATCGATGGCGTAGTTATCATGACCCGTTACCAATACAATCTTCAGCTTCTGGGAAAGCTGCAGATTGAAAATCTCCATACCGTTGCCGTCAGGCATTTCAATATCGAGAAAGACCAGGTCAGGATTAGTATTTTTTATCAGATCAATTCCTTCAGTCAGGTTGGTAGCCTTTCCCACAACTTTCAACTGAATTGACGTGAAATTATTCAGAAGGGATGCCAATAAATTAAGGGCAACCAGTTCATCATCTATAACAACAACTGACAGCATAACAACTTAGGTTTAGAATTCCACGCTAAAAACGTACAGGCTCATTCTCTATTAGGATTAACAAAGATGTGAAATTAATTATTAACCACAAAAACTTATTGATACATTAATTTTCTCCGCTCCTTTAATTCATCGTTGGAGATATAATCGTCGTATTCGGTGATTTTATCGATTATTCCTTTAGGCGTCAGCTCAATAACCCTGTTTGCAACTGTCTGGATAAATTCATGATCATGAGATGCCATCAGGATATTGCCCTTAAACGTAATTAAGTTATTGTTAAATGCCTGAATAGATTCCAGGTCCAGGTGATTGGTGGGATTGTCAAATATCAGAACATTGGCATTCCTCAGCATCATCCTGGAAATCATACACCTCATTTTCTCACCTCCCGACAAAACATTGGTTTTTTTATACACCTCCTCACCTGAGAAAAGCATTTTTCCAAGATATCCACGCAAATAAATCTCGCTTGAATCGTCGGAAAACTGCATCAGCCAGTCGACCAGGGTAAGTTCGTTGGTGAAAAAATTGGTGTGATCAAGGGGCAGGTAGGAATGTGTAATGGTCTGTCCCCAATGGAAAGTGCCGGAATCAGGTTGTTCGAAACCGTTGATAATCTCGAAAAAGGCTGTCATTGCCCTTGGATCCTTGGACAGGAAGACGATTTTATCATCTTTTTCTACATTAAAATCCAGGTCTTTGAACAGGACCTCTCCATTTACACTTTTTGTAAGTCCCCTGATTTCCAGTATTCTGTTACCAGTCTCACGATCAGGAAGGAAGATGATGCCGGGATATTTCCTTGTGGAAGGCTGTATTTCATCGACATTCAATTTTTCCAGCATTTTTTTACGGCTGGTAGTTTGTTTGGACTTGGCGACGTTGGCACTAAACCGGGAGATGAACTCCATCAGCTCTTTCCTTTTTTCCTCTGCTTTCTTGTTCTGGGCCTGTTGCTGGCGGAGTGCCAGCTGACTGGACTGGTACCAGAAGCTGTAGTTGCCTGCAAAGAGCTGCACTTTTCCAAAATCGATGTCTACGGTATGTGTGCAGACAGAATCCAGGAAGTGCCTGTCGTGCGACACGATCAAAACAGTATTGTCATAGTTGGAAAGGTAGTTTTCCAGCCACATGACGGTTTCAAGGTCAAGGTCGTTGGTAGGCTCGTCGAGCAACAGGTTGTCAGGTTTTCCGAAAAGTGCCTGTGCCAGCAGCACGCGGACCTTCTCTTTTCCGCTAAGGTCTTTCATCAGCCTGTGATGATACTCTTCCCTGATGCCAAGACCGCTTAACAGCGATGCTGCATCACTTTCAGCATTCCAGCCATCAATTTCAGCGAATCTTTCTTCAAGCTCGGCAGCCCTCAAACCGTCAGCTTCCGAAAAATCAGCTTTCGAGTACAGTATATTTTTTTCGTTTTGGATTTTCCACAACTCCTCAAATCCCATCATAACAGCATTTAGCACCGTCGATTCCTCGTAACCGTAATGGTCCTGCCTCAGCACTGACAAGCGCTCTCCAGGGCCTTGCAAAACATCACCTTTTGATGATACCAGGTCGCCTGAAATTATTTTCAGAAGTGTCGATTTTCCAGCGCCGTTAGCACCGATAACTCCATAGCAGTTACCCGGCATAAATTTCAAACTGACGTCCTGGAAAAGCGGTTTTTTGCCAAATTGAATGGAGAGATTTGAAACAGTGATCATTTTTATCTATTTAATATCCGTTCATCACGGAAATATTGCGGACTGCAAAATTACACTTTTTCGCGCAAAATAGCATCGGCCTTATGATGGATTACCCGGGATGATTAACAGTGAGTTTACAATGGTCATTAAATTTACAATTAATTTACCCGGGAATCTTTCCGGGCCGCCTGCAGTGAAAAAATAACCGGCTAACGGATTGCCTAACTGAACGCAGGAAATTACACGTTGCTAATTTCTCGTCCTGACAGGTTCAACAGTTACTGACATCTCATAAACTTTCGTAAATTTGAGCCAGCAAAAACTGATGACTGGAATATGAACTTTAAAGAACTTGCCAACAGAAGATATTCTGTAAGAAGCTATCAATCAAGACCAGTTGAGAAGGATGTACTTTCAAATATTGTTGAAACTGCATTGCTGGCCCCATCTGCTGTCAACTTTCAGCCGTGGTCATTTATCATTGTAACCGACCCTGATATACTTGGCAAGCTGCATGAATGTTACCATCGTGACTGGTTTAAGTCGGCACCTGCCTGCATTGTTGCGATTGGTGACCATAACAAAGGCTGGCACCGCCCGACAGATGACAAGGATTATACTGAAATTGACGTTGTGATAGCGATTGACTACCTGATGCTCGCTGCCACCGATGCAGGTCTGGGTACCTGCTGGGTCTGCCATTTCAATACGGAAAAATGTGCTGACCTGTTTAACCTGCCTCAGAATTTTGAGCCTGTAGCCCTGATTCCAGTGGGGTATCCTCTGTCTGACAACCTACCGGATAAAAAAAGAAAGAGCCTCGAACAGGTGGTTTACTGGAACAAGTTTGAAAATCCGGCTAATCAGCAATTTGAAAAGAATCAGCATCCAGGCTGACAGGGAATTTTTTCCTGAAACTGTTCAGTTGCTTAAGTGAGAGGGTAATTGTTCCGGCTTTATCTGACAGATCTGACAGTCCGATCAGCAATTCTCCTTTTGGATCAATTACCATACTGCCTCCAAAATACAATACACCTGTTCCGTCAGTGCCTGTGCGGCTTACCCCGGCGGTATAGACCTGGTTTTCGATAGCCCTGGCCCTTAAAAGGGTTTCCCATACAATTTTCCTGCTCTGCGGCCAGTTGGCTGCATAGAGCATCAGATCAGCATCCCCCGCAGTTCTGCTCCAGACAGGAAAACGAAGGTCGTAACAGATTAAAAGTGCGATTTTCCAGCCGGAGTAGTTGATTACCACTCTTTTATTTCCTGGTGTAAAACAGAGGTTTTCACCTCCGATAGAAAAAAGGTGCCGTTTATCATAGCTGAATATCTCACCTTCCGGGGTAACAAACAGAAACCGGTTAAAATAGTGACTGTTTTCATTGATTATCAGACTTCCTGCAATGGCTGCCCCGGTGACTGAGGCCATTTCCTGCATCCATTTCACAGTGATACCATCCATTGTTTCTGACAATTCCCTGGCATTCATGGAAAAACCGGTGGTAAACATCTCTGGAAGAAGAATTATATCCGTCTTCCCCTTTAAAGGGTCCATTAACAGGTCCAATTTCAACCTGTTGGCAATAGGATCCTCCCAGGCAATATCAAATTGTACCAGCGAAATTCTGAGGGGATCCATTGGGTGAATTTTTTTCAATTAATCGAGATCATCTCCGTAGTTCATTCCTTCAGGATTGCGACCAATGATTCCATGGTCCTTGTACCACTGCCGGATCCTCTTCAGATCGGCCTGCAGATCATCCGTAAGTTCAATCTTCTCCGTCCAGCCAATCTGCTTGCGGCCCCAATCGAAAAAAGCCAGGTATACAGGTATATTGGCGGTGCGGGCGATGGTATGAAAGCCACCTTTCCATTTGGAAACGGATTTCCTGGTACCTTCCGGCGCGATTGCAAGGTGCATAATTTCACGGCGTCCGAATTCTGAAATAATCTGTTTTATCAGACTTGCCCCTTTGGAACGGTCTACCGGGATCCCTCCCATAAACCGGATTACATAACCCATAGGCCAGAAAAAGAACTCCTTTTTAACCATCGTATTGGATTTTCCGCCAACAGCCCTGTAATACAGGAAAGAGATGATAAAATCCCAGTTGGAGGTATGCGGAATACCCAATACAATAGCTTTGGGTTCAGGAATAGGACCCCCAACAAGCTTCCACCCAAACAGGCGCATGAGAAATTTACAAATACTCCGGACCATAACCTATCATTAATTTGACACAAAGTTAATCAAAAAATAATTTTGGCACCTGCTGGCATATGGAGATAAAACTGCCATCTAATTCAATCTGCCAGGAAATTTTTGCGGGCGTGCTCAATCTTGCTACTTTTGCATTGGATGTATTTGTGAATAATGTGTTTCTTAATTGCCGCAATTTACAGTCATGAGGATAGTAAATATTTCGATTGGCGGTGGATGAATCGTGGCCGTATCAATTGACCCGATGCTTATTTATCCTGAGAATTTCGAAAATAAAATTGGTTTTGACAAGGTACGCGAACTACTGGTCAACAGGTGTCTCAGCGACCTTGGAAAGGAGCGTGTGGCTGATTGCCGTTTTTCCACGGATCCGGTCCTTGTAGAAAAAATGATTGATGAGACCATTGAGTTCCAGAAAATCATCAGGGAAGAATTTAATTTCCCGACGGGCTACTTTATCGATATGCGGCCTGTCCTGAGAAAATCCAAAATCCAGGGCACTTTTCTTGAAGTATTCGAACTTTTTGATCTGAAAAGATCCCTTGAAACCCTCAGATCCATAGTCTCCTTTTTCAGGGAGAAAGAACAGGAAACTTTTCCCTGCCTCTACCAGGTGATACGGGATATCCATGTTTTCCCTTTTCTTTATGATAAGATCGACCAGATTCTGACCAAAAATGGTACCATAAAAGACAATGCTTCGCCCGACCTGGTAAAAATACGGAGGGAGATACTCTCCCTGCAGTCGGGGGTGTCCAGATTAATGGCAAAAATTCTCAAGCATGCCCAATCTGAAGGCCTTGTAGAGAAAGATGTAACTGTATCCATTCGTGACGGAAGAGCTGTGATCCCGGTTATATCCGCCAATAAAAGGAAAATGAAAGGTATTGTGCACGACGAATCGGCTACCGGCCGCACTTCTTTCATAGAGCCTGAAGAGATTGTTGAGACCAACAACCGGATCCGTGAGCTGGAATCTGCTGAGAGACGGGAAATTGTCAGAATTCTCACAAAATTTACGGATGAGTTGCGCCCTTATGCGGATGAATTGGAAAAATCCTATGAAATTCTGGGAATACTTGATTTCATCAGGGCAAAAGCCCTTTGGTCGAATGAGAGTAAATCAGTCAAGCCGCTGCTGGTAAGTTATCCTGAGCTCAACTGGCTGGAAGCCAGGCATCCTCTGCTGGAGAGAAACCTCGCCAAGGAAAAAAGAAAGATTGTGCCATTGAACATCCGCCTCACCAAAGAGGACAGGATCTTGCTGATTTCAGGCCCCAATGCCGGGGGAAAGTCTGTCTGCCTGAAAACTGTCGGGTTGCTGCAGTACAGTTTGCAATGTGGCTTACCCGTTCCGCTACACCTGGATAGTGTGGCGGGCATATTTGAAAAGATATTTATTGATATTGGTGACAATCAATCGCTTGACAACGACCTGAGCACCTACAGTTCACATCTCAGGGACATGAAATTTTTTGTTAAGAACTGTAATCCCCAATCCCTGGTACTCATTGATGAATTCGGTACGGGAACCGAGCCTATGCTGGGAGGAGCCATTGCTGAATCAATTCTCAACCGGATCAATACATTACAGAGCTATGGGGTTCTCACAACCCATTATACCAACCTCAAACACTTTGCTTCCTCTGTTTCCGGAATTGCCAACGGGGCGATGTTGTACGACTCCAACAGGATGGAGCCCCTGTTCCAGCTTCAGATCGGGAAACCCGGCAGTTCTTTCGCCTTCGAAATTGCACGCAAGATTGGGCTTCCTGAGGACATATTGCAGGAAGCAACCGACAAGATAGGCAAAGACCATATCGATTTTGACAAACACCTGAGAGATATCGTCAGGGATAAACGGTACTGGGAAACCAAACGACAGAATATCCGGCAATCGGAGAAAAAGCTGGATGATCTTTCGGCCACGTATGAAGAAAATCTTTCTGAAGTAAAAAAACTGAGAAAGGAAATACTTGACAAGGCAAAGAAAGAGGCAGCAGAGATACTGGCTTCCTCGAACAGACTTGTGGAGCAGACTATCCGTGACATCAGGGAATCAGCAGCTGAAAAAGAAAAGACAAAAGAAGCCCGCAAAAAACTGGAAGATTTCAAGGAAGTTATTGCAAAAGCATTGAATTCTGAGGATGAGCTGATTTCCATGAAGATGGAGAAAATCAAACAACGTGAAATCCGCAAAAAAGAGAGGCCACAAAACGATAAACCTGAAAAAAATATTGGCGAAGTTGCCGCCAAACCAAATGAACCTGAAATAGGTAGCTGGATCAAACTGAAAGACCAGGAAACTCTGGGTATTGTGCTGGAAATAAACGGCAACAACCTGGTTGTCGCCTTTGGCCAGCTGCGGTCGGTTGTTAAACGTGAGCGGGTAACCATAGTCTCACACAACGAAGTGAAGAAAACCAGGGAAAACTACACGACGGCAAGAATAAACCGGGAAATCAACGAGAAAAAGCTGAGCTTTAGGCCAAGGATTGATGTTCGCGGTATGCGTGCCGAAGAGGCACTTCAAAACATCCGGGACTTCGTTGACGATGCTATCATGGTTGAAGCCAATGAATTGCACATATTGCATGGCAAGGGCAACGGCATTCTGCGTGAAATGATCCGTGCCTTTCTCAAATCCGAGCCGGCGATCAAAAAATTTCGCGACGAGCATGTTCAGTTTGGCGGATCGGGCATTACCATTGTTGAGTTATGAGCTGGAATATATGAGTTAGGAATTATGAGTTAGGAGTTATGAGTGGAGGGGAATACG
>CAZDLO010000053.1:13656-22194 GCA_964506325.1 uncultured Tangfeifania sp. | reverse complement strand
TTACTGGTGGCAGGCATTTTTTCGAAAGTTCTTTGTGCCCATAAGGTACCAATTCTTTCGCCTTCAGCTAGCCTGATGGCAAGGTTTGGTCCGTGACCATAGAAGGTATAACCGTTTGGAACATATTCTTCAGAAAGATGGGTGATTTTTGAATCAACTTTGGTAAAGTTGAAACCAAGATCCCAATTCCAGTCTTTGGAGCGTACAGGATTAAAATTAAGAGAGAATTCGTAACCCTTTGCCTCAACAGTACCAACATTGGTTAACATACCACCGTAACCAACTCCCGGAGAGGTTGGGATATAACCCTGCTGATTTTCGTGTGTCTTTTTGTACCAGGTAAACTCAGCAGAAATGCGGCGGTCAAGGACTGCGAGGTCGAAACCACCTTCATAGGAGGTTGTGACTTCTGCCTTGATATTCGGATCAACAAGGTTACCGCCGATGTTGACAATTTTCGCACTGCCGTAATCAAGCGGATTGAAGCTGAAGGTATTGTTACTTCTTGGTTTACCGATACCGTGTCCAACCTGGGCTACACCAGCCCTGAATTTAAGCATGTTGATTGCCTCAGGAAGTTTAAAGGTTGAGGATGGTAACCAACTTAATGAAAGGGAAGGATAAAAATGATGATTCTTGTCTTCTTCAAGGATACCACCCCAGTCGTAACGACCGGATACATCAACGAATACCTGGTTTGCATAGCCAACCTGTCCGGTACCATAAAAACTCTGCGACCTTCCAATTCCCCAGCTGCTTGAAGATGTCATTGTCCCGGCCACAGCATTACTTAAAGAATAGTCGTTGGCTCTTACGAGTTTTTCCGCGTTGCCTGAGTAACCGTAGCTGTTGCCGTATGAATAGTTGTAACCCAGGGATGCATTGGTTGAAATTTTGTTAAAACCCTTGTTCCACATCAGCATCAGGTCATTTTGAACACTCAAGCCATTACCCTGCTGAACAGAATATTTTCCATCCCTCATGTTGGAATCAGAAAAGTCTTTGGCACGTTTATATTCATAGTTGTCGCCATTGTAATCAATACCTGAACGAACCATGAATTTCAGTTCCTTGATGATCTCCCAGTCCATCTGTACTTTACCAAAGAAGTTGTCCTTGCGGAAAGTATTGATCTCAGCATCAGTATACATGTATGGGTTGTCCGCATAGGGAGTGCCATCAGGCTTGTAATAAGGTGAATTCTGCTTGATACCTTCAAAACCGGTTTTCCATACATTCTGCATCTCTTTGATAGGCTGCAGGTGTGCAAGGAACTCCATGGTCAGCAACTCAATAACTTCGCTGTTGGCGGAAGTCTTGTTAGGGGTAAATTGTCCCATATAGTTACCATTGACAGAAACCTTCAGTTTCTTGGTAACATTGTATTCCGCATTGAAATTGGCATTGATACGATCCGTGCGGTTGTTAGGCATGACACCAATGTTGGTCATTTTACCGATACCGAAGCGGAAGGCACCATCTTTGTAATTTCCTGAAACACTGGCATTCAAGTTCCTGGTAGCACCAGTTACCATGAATTCCTTCATCCTGATCTCATTTGCAGGAGTAAAATATCTTGTTTCAATCCGTTGGGTAAGCGTATTGTACTGGTCGATCGGGTAATTGGGGAAATCTGCAAATTTTGCACCCCAGTCATAACCCTGGCCTGGCATAACACTTGAAGCTCTTACACCAATACCATATTCTGTCTGAGTTTTATAGAAATTGTAAGGAACATCCCAGAACATGGAAGAGTTAACATTAACTCCAATTCCTTTTTTTCCGCCCTTGCCAGTTTTGGTGGTGATCATGATAACCCCGTTTCCGGCTGCAGAACCGTAGAGAGCTCCTGCACTTGCACCCTTCAAAACAGTGATGCTTTCAATGTCATCCGGATTCAATTGTGACAAAAGGTTACCGAAGTCTGCACCGTTGCGGTTATCAATTGAGGCAGAACCCATCGGAATACCGTCGATAACGAACAACGGCTGACTTGCTGCTGCCGAATTGGTGATATTCAAGCTGGTAGCTCCACGGATGGTTACGAATACCGAACCCGCAGGGTCAGTACTTGTTGAGGTAAAGTTTACCCCGCTGACGCGGCCATCCAGTGATTTTACAAGGTTTGGGTTACCACCCCTGGAAAGTTCCCCGGATTTTACCTCGGAAACAGAATAAGCCAGTGATTTCTTCTCCCTGGAAATACCGAGGGCCGTAACCACCACTTCGTCTACTCCTATGGTATTGGAAACCATGGATATATCAATCCTCTTCTGAGTTCCTATCGCAATCTCCTGGCTTTGCATCCCTACAAAAGAAAAAAGTAGAGAAGCATTTACGGGGGCGGAAAGTGAAAATTTTCCGTCAATATCGGTCACTGTACCGGTAGAAGTTCCTTTTACCACCACACTGACACCGGGTAAAGTTGCTCCGGTATCATCCTTGACACTACCGGTCACAACATTTTGAGCAAAGAGGCTGCTTGATACAACCATAAAAATGCACAGAAATATTGCTTTAAGCATTTTTCTCTTCATCATAAGTAATTTTTGTAAGTTGTAATTATTTCTATTTTCATATTATACTTTTCTACAGGATTTTATCCCCGATAAATCTTTGATAAATAAAATATTATGGTGCCACCTCGAAGGTAAGGGTCAAACACATGTTAGGAGTACCCAACAATGTTTTCGGAGGCGCCACTGTGGATACAAAGATGTTAGCTACCATTTTGGAATCCGACAAAGATGCGACAATACATTCGCTGATGAAGTCCTTTATTCCAAGGAAACCGTTGTTGGTAAAACTCAGCGTCGTGACATTTGCAAACGTTGTAGAAAGCTTGGCATTTCCATCAAGCGTTGTATTTATAGTGTATGATTTACCTTCATTGATTTTAAAAGTCGCTCCGGCAGGAGTAACAAAGGTTTTGGTATAGGCAAGACCTGCACCGGCAGCTGCAGGGTTTGCAACGATAGGCACACCGTTCAGTAAACTGTATACATAGCCGGCAAAAATTCCACCACCTTTTGAATTGATTGTTAGTGTTCCATCAGCCTTGAAGACAAACTCATCCGCATAAACTGCTGTCAATCCAACGGCACCCAGGATATTACCCGGATAGTCAGCTACAACAGGCTGGAAGTTGGTGGTTGCAGCAGTAATCAGGAACGACGGAGCAGTAATGCTCAGACGCCATTTTTTGCTGTTTGTTGCACCCGCAAGCCCGCCGGTAAGCAACTGCATTTTGGTTTTCTGAGGGATAGACACCTTACCGCTGATGGTGGTTTGTCCTCCCGGACCTATTGCCGTCAGCTTAACAGTGTAATCAGTTCCGTAACTGGCAAAAGCGTGAACGGGAGTAGGAATTGCATTGATATAACTACCATCTCCAAAATCCCACTCATATTTGGTAACATCTGTTGCCTGAGGAAAAAAGGTGACAACATTATTGGTTACCGAGTAGGTAAATGAAGCTGTTGGCAGAGGGGTTTCCTTTTGGCAGGTGACAAAAAGAACCAGCCCCAAAAATAGCAGGCCCGTTAGTTTGAATTTGTTTTTCATAGTGATACAGTTAAAATTTTATAACAAACAAGACACATTTTATTCAATAATCCTTAAATTGACAGGTCACACTATATCTTTTGAGGGCATAAAAGGGAAATCTCCTTGAACTGAACAATAATTAAAATGTTAAAATCTATTGAACAACAGGTTGCAAAAGCCCCCTCAAACGGAACAAAAGATAGATATTTGAACCAAAATCCCACAATATTAGTTAAAAATCCTTAACACATGGTAATTTGTGCCTATTTTTTAAAACAATTGTAAAACCTGCAAAATTACATACGATCGGGTTAAATTTTCATCACAAAATCAGTCATATGGCCCTTCAATCAGGGGGTCAATGCAAAAAAATATTAAAATTCAGTATTATACTCATCCATTTTGGGTTGAAATCACTAAAATCCCGCTTTAGTCCCCTGCATTTATTCAATATTTCTCACCGGTAGGTTACTCATTTCGAACTTCAGTTCGCCACCATTTAATATTTCCGCATGCCTGAGCCTGTTGGAGGTCACTAGCCTGCCGTTCAGCCATACTTTTGAAACATACTGGTTTTTTGGCGAATAGTTGGCAGTAGTCATTTTCAATATTTTATTGCCCACCTTTATTTCAGCCCCTTTAAACAAAGGTGCTCCCAGTTCATAATAATCGGAACCTGCGATCGGGTAAAACCCGAGCGTGGCAAAAATGTACCAGGAAGAAAGGGTGGCTCCATCATCATTACCATCAACACCTTCTGCATTGACAGCATATTTATTATCCAGGATCCACCTGGACCATTTCTGGGTCAGATCAGGCCTTCCTGCCTCATTGAACAGGTACGCCGAATGAATATCCGGTTCGTTCCCGTGCCAGTAATACGAACCCGGATTCCATGCACTCATCGCCGGATCAGACTTCGAAAAAAAATCATCCAGCTCCCTGACAAAGGCATCATTGCCACCAAAAAGATGTATAAGGCCCTGCGGATCATAGGGTACGGCAAATCTCCACTGCAGGGCACTTCCCTCCACATAATCCTTGGTATATTTTCCATCGGTATCAAAGTAGGACAATTTAAGGGGGTTAAACAGGGTGGAAAACCTTCCCTCCGAATCCTTCGGCATAAAGTACCTGGTTGCCGGATTCCAGAGATTTTTATAGAATTTTGAATGGCTGTAAAAAAGGGCCGCATCTTCCTTCAAACCAAGTGAATCTGCCAGAACAGCGATGGCATGGTCGGCCCAGGCATATTCCAGGGTACGCGAAACGGCCTTGTCCATCAGATCTGTAGGACAATAGCCATATTTGTTGTATTCGGCAATACCACTCCTTCCCCGGTACCGGGATCCTTCCGGCGGTGCGTTGAGGGCCAGGAACTTCATTCCTTCGTAAGCACTCTTCACATCAAAATCACGGATTCCCTTCTGCCAGGATTCTGAAATAACAATATCTGCCGGCGACCCCAGCATAGACCCGGTATACCCGCATCCGGAAGGCCACCGGGGCAGGTAGCCGCCCTGTTCTTTCATTTTCACCAGCGAAACCAGCATGTCCCTTTGCTCGCGCGGTGCAATCAGCATGTACAATGGATGCAGCGTTCTGAAGGTATCCCAGAGCGACAGGTCCGTGTAATAGTTGAAACCCTCTGTCTTGTGAACTTTTTTGTCAAAACCGGTATACTCGCCATTAACATCCTGAAAAAGAGTAGGCATCTGGAAACAACGGTAAAGTGCTGTGTAAAAAATAGTTTTGTCCTTTTCATTGTCAATTACCGGTTGCAGTAAGGCGAGTTTCTCTTCCCACCCTGTTTTGGCAGCTTCAACAAGGACCTCAAAACTTTTCCCGCCTGTTTCGGTTTCAAGGTTTTGGCGGGCATTTGCTCGGCTCACATGGGATATGCCCAATCTCAGACCGATCGTCCCTGCAGAGGGACCGAAAGTAAAATCAACACCCAGCTCCCTGCCCGTACCCTTTGATTGCCCGGGAAAAGAAACTGTGCCGTCCCTGATCAGGGAATTTGAATAAGGTTGGTCAAAACGTGCATGGAAATAAACTGTTATACCACCGTACCTGCCGGCGAAGGTGCCAAAAGTCTTGACTTCACCCTCCACCTCACCGGATTCAGGATGCACGATGACAGAACCTCCTTCCACTCTTTTGTTTCCCAGGATACTGCATACATCCAGCAGGATATGGGGCTGATTTTCTCCTGAAAAGGTATACCTGTGAATACCTGTGCGCGGGGTGGCTGTGAATTCTGCCAGGATACCCGGATCCCTGAACTGAACTGCATAATAGCCGGGGAAAGCCCTTTCATCTTCATGCCGGTACGGGGTATAGCTCCCTTTCCTGTAGGAATCCCATCCCTTGTCTCCTGTTGCAGGTATGACCCTGAAATGGCCTCCATCAGTAGCACCAGTTCCGCTGAGCCTGGTATGGCTGAAACCCACAATTCTGTTATCAGCAAAATAATAGCCAGATGTATTGTAAGCCTGCCTGCGAAAAATGGAAGATTCGGTATCCGGACTTAACCTGACCACGCCGAATGGCATGGAGGCCCCCGGAAAATTATTGGCACAAACCCAGAAATAACCTCCCGTGCCAATGAATGGCTTCACATACTGACCGGTTTCCCCTGGCTGAAAAGAGGTTTCCAACCGTCCGAACTGCTGACTGTTGCGGTATTTGAAATATCCGACAAGAGATCCAAGGAGCAGAATTCCTGACAACAGAACCAAACAGGCAAGAATCAGAAAGTTCTTTATCCATCTTTTCACCATACCAACAGGTTAATTGTTATTTCAGTAAGAGAAGGGTTTGCTGCAAGACTTACCTTCAGGTTATTTTCACAGGCTATCTTGACATTTTAACCCTGAACTGATAGATTCCTGATCCCGCCAGAAAAAGTGATTTCCCGTTTTGAATACCCAGGTATTTGAATTCTTTGCTGTTGAGAACAGATAATCCTTCCTCAGTAATATTTACAGGGTATTTGGTGGGGAAATGGATCGTCGCTGTAGAATTTACGGGAATTTCCACACTCATGATCAAATCTTGCTGCTCTTTTCTCCAGGATGAACCTATTTTGCCATTGGCTGACCGGTAAGTTGCTGTTGCATAGGTAAGTTCATTGTCTGTGAACGGGTTGACCGTAAAACTTTTCCAACCAGGGGTTTTGTTGTCAGGCGAAATACCTGCCACAGTATTGTAAAACCAGGCCACCACACTACCATACATCGGATGGGAATGAGAACTGCCACCATCCCAGTTTTCCCAGATGGTTGTAGCCTGCCGGCCCAGGATGTAATTTCCGTAACTTGGGAAATCCCGTTGGTTCATGACAGTATAGGCAAGGTCTTCCCGCCCGTTTTCAGTCAACACCTTTAATAACAACGGGGTACCCAGTATGCCGGTATCGAAATGGTATTTATTGATTTCCAGGTGTTTCAACACGTTGCTGAATACCCTCTGTTTCAGTTTTTCAGGGGTGATTCCAAAAGCAAGCGGAAACAGGTTCGCTCCCTGTTTTCCGTCCAGGTATTCGCCGGTGATGGGACTGTAGAATTTTCGGTTGATATTGTCACCAATCTGAACTGCGAGCCTGGCAAACCTCTTCTGATCAGCTTTCTTCCCCAGAACCCCCGCAACTTTCGACATCAGGTCCGTCACATAATAATAGTAGCAGGTGTTTACCAGTTCGGGTGACAATTTTATTTTTACCGGAGTTGCCCAATCCCCGAGGCACCATCCCTTAGGCTCCTCGCGGACTACGATTCCGGCAGTATCACATCTTGTACCAAGGTATTCGACCCATTTCGACATCCCGTCATAATGGGTTTGCAGTACGTTTTTATCTCCGTAATAAAGAAAATAGGCCCAGGGCATTATGACATATCCAGAGCCCCATGCCGGACCCCCTCCCCCACCACCAAATGGCACTGTATGAGGAACATAACCCGTATTGTGATTGCGGGCATCTTCCATATCCAGAAACCATTTCTGGTAAAAACGGGTCATGTCAAAATTGAAAATTGCAGCTTCCACTGCCACCTGTCCATCACCGGTGTACCCGAGCCTCTCCCTGTGGGGGCAGTCGCTGCTGATGCTTCCATGGAGGTTGCCCAGCTGGGTACGTATAAAATTTTCGGCTATTTTGTTGAAAAGCGGGTTTGAACAATTAAATTCCCCGGCGGGTTCAACATCCGTATGCACTACCCTTACTTCAATATCCCGGGATTCGGGGCGGTATCTCAATCCGCGTATTTCGACCTGACGGAAGGAGTGCCATGTAAAACGCGGTTCATAAATTTCTTCTCCCAATCCCTTTACTATATAGGTATCAATTTGGTTGTAATCACTGCCAAGTTCCTCGATATGCCTGATTCGGACCGTATCGCCCTTCTGACCGTGCAACCTGATCCTGACCCACCCTGAAATCATCTCCCCGGTGTCGAAGGTATGTGTGACTTTGTCTTTTTGTTTCAGGTATACAGGCCTTACCGACCTTACAACCTTGTCAAAAGGAGCCAGCTGTGACTGGAGCTGACCTGCAGGGGCTCTCACCTCAGATGCCTTCTGCCATTTTTGATCGTTGAAGCCGGGTTTGCTCCAGTCGCCCAGTTCAAGCCTGGCATCATACCACTCACCGGAAAATATTGCATCGTGAAGAATCGGTCCGGTAGTTACTTTCCAGGTTTTGTCGCTGCACACAATTTTTTTGGAGCCATCCCTGAAGGTGATCTCCATCTGGAAGATCAGGCGTGGCGTAGTGTACCATAAACGACCCTCCTCCGTCCTGTCACGCTGGTTGAACCAACCGTTTCCCAAAACCATCCCGATGGCGTTTTCACCGGATTTCATCAGGCTGGTGACATCGAAAGTATTGTAAAGCACCCGTTGCCTCGACTGGTCGTCATGGAAATAGAGCAGTTTCTTCAATTTTCTCACATCGTAGTTGGTCTGGGCAGGCGCCAGAACCTGGTCGCCAAC
>CAZDLO010000053.1:6665-13646 GCA_964506325.1 uncultured Tangfeifania sp. | reverse complement strand
ACCTTTACCCCGTTGAGATAAAGCTCATAGAATCCCAGTCCGCAGACGCTAACCCTGGCCGACCGGACAACGGAAGATACACTCACTGTTTTCCTGAAAAAAGGTGCCGGTCCGGTCAGGACCGAATCCGGAAAGAGATCTTCGCCCGTGCCAATCCACCTGGCCTGCCAGTCAGATTTATTCAGGTATCCCATCTCCCACTGGCCAGGCAGACTCCAGGCTGAAGGATTACCGGCGCTGTCCCATACCCTTACTTTCCAGAAGAGTTTCAATCCCGAAGAAAGAGGTTTCCCCCGGTAAGGAATATTACCAGTTTCAGAAGACCGGACCATTCCGGAGTCCCAGAAATTACCTTTGTCCTGGTCCAATGATACCTCCTTGTCAGATACAAGTACCTGGTAAGCAGTCTGTTTCTGTCTTTTCAGGGAAGATATCAGTTGCCAGCTGATCTGTGGGGTCGCCATGTCGACCCCGATGGGATTGGCAAGGTTTTCACATTTTAAGCTTACAGGCGATATTTTTCCTTCGGCTTTGGCTGCAGGTCCGGCTGCATTTCCGGTAGTCACAAGGCTGCAGATTGCCGCAACAGTGAAGATAATCCATTTTTTTTTCATAGAGGCTGACCAGGTTTTCCAAACATCCGACTTCAGAAAGAAGTCCGTGCTGAGTTGTTAACAGTTGTTTTGCTGATGATAAAATTATCGATTTTTTCAATCACTTATATCCCGGTGTAAATATTTGCCAAAGGTCCGAAAAATGCCTTCAGTGTAGTAGAAAAGTTGTTTGAAAGCTCAGAACTACTAGTAATTAATTGCAATGAAATAATCTGCTGCTGAACAATGATTTTCTGCAACTTCATTGATTTTTATCATGTTCTGCATTTGCACTCCGTATCAGGAGAATTGCTAATTTTGGAATTGCCCTGTTGGAATAACATCAAATTTTTGTGCAGGCTTCCAATAATACATTCCAATGAAATATATTCTAATTACCTTTATTTATATACTTGATTAAGTGTTATTTAGGCTTTCCATATTCACATTTGGAACAGTCCGGAAAACCTATAATACAAACCCAAATGTTAAGAAGTTGTTAAATTATCCTCTTTGTTGCCCTTTAAAATTAAAACGTTATCAAACCATTATAATTTTAAGTCCAAATTTTGGTGAATTGGAGAAAAAGCCATAAAAAAAACCTGTCAGGCTCGCTAATAATATTTTTTAATGCAAGTCAGTTGGTCTTTTTTGCAAATCAAAATAATTCTATCATTTATAACTAACAAATCACAAAATCATGATTGATTCGATTTTTTGGGTGATTCCAGCCACTTCTGTAATCGCATTGCTCTTTGCATTTTACTTCTACAAAGACATGATGAGATACAGCGAAGGTACTGACCTTATGAAAAAAATTGCCAAGCACGTGCGAGTTGGCGCGATGGCATACTTACGTCAGCAATATAAAATTGTTGGACTGGTATTTTTGTTTCTTGTTGCTTTTTTTGCCTTCCTGGCTTATGGTCTGAAGATTCAGAATCCATTCGTTCCATTTGCATTTGTGACAGGTGGATTCTTTTCCGCACTGGCGGGGTACTTTGGAATGAAGACAGCTACACATGCTTCAGCACGTGCAGCCCATGCTGCAAATCAGTCACTTAACCAAGGTTTGGTAGTGGCTTTCAGAAGTGGCGCCGTAATGGGATTAGTTGTTGTAGGCCTTGCGCTGCTGGATATTTCGGTTTGGTTCGTGATTCTGAACTGGGTCTACCCCGCTGCTGACACAATTGACGGCTCCAACCTTAATATAATAACCACCACTACCCTTACCTTTGGTATGGGTGCTTCCACGCAGGCTCTGTTTGCACGTGTCGGCGGTGGCATCTTCACCAAAGCTGCCGATGTTGGCGCTGACCTGGTTGGAAAGATTGAAGCCGGTATACCTGAAGATGACCCACGCAACCCGGCCACCATTGCAGACAACGTTGGTGACAATGTCGGGGATGTTGCAGGTATGGGTGCTGACCTTTATGAGTCCTTCTGTGGCGCAGTTTTATCCACTGCGGCCCTGGGAGCCGCCGGGTTTGCTGCATTGGGAACAACCATGCAGTTCAAGGCCGTTATTGCCCCGATGCTTATTGCTTCAGTAGGAACCTTACTTTCAATCTTTGGCATTTTCCTTGTACGCACCAAAGAGGGTGCAAACCAGAAACAACTTCTGAAAGCATTGGGTGTTGGTGTGAACAGTGCTGCAGCCGGTATCGCCGTACTATCCTGGTTTATTCTTTACTGGCTTCAGCTGCCCAACTACACCGGCATCTGGTTGGCCATGCTGTCAGGGCTGGTAGGTGGAATCGGAATCGGGCAGATCACTGAATATTATACTTCCGCATCCTACAGTCCCACCAGAAAGATCGCAGAGGCATCAACCACGGGTCCTGCCACAGTTATCATTTCCGGCATCGGCACAGGCATGATATCCACAGCATTTCCGGTACTGATCGTCGGGGCTGCCATCATCCTCTCTTTTGGATTTGCCTCCGGCTGGCACATGAAAGATTTCAGCATGGGATTGTACGGGATCGCCATCTCGGCGGTAGGGATGCTCTCCACACTTGGAATTACGCTTGCAACAGACGCATATGGTCCGATCGCCGACAACGCAGGAGGAAATGCGGAGATGAGCAAACTTGGGGCTGAAGTCCGGAAACGTACCGATGCACTGGATTCGCTCGGCAACACAACGGCTGCCACAGGCAAGGGGTTCGCCATCGGCTCGGCTGCACTGACTGCCCTTGCCCTGCTGGCGTCATTCCTGGAGGAAGCGCGCATCACGATGATCCATTTCCACCCTGACCATCCGTTGACGGCCAAATTGAAAAGTGGCACCCTCATAGATATTCTTGCTGCATTTGATGTGACATTCATGAATCCGCTGGTATTGGTTGGAGCTTTCATCGGGGGAATGTCAGCTTTCCTGTTCTGCGGAATGACCATGAACGCCGTTGGTCGTGCTGCCCATAAAATGGTAGACGAGGTTCGGAGGCAGTTCAGGGAAATAAAGGGTATCATGGAAGGCAAAGCTGAGCCTGATTATGCAAAATGCGTAGAGATTTCAACAAAAGCCGCGCAAAAAGAGATGCTGGCACCTTCACTTCTGGCTATATTCATCCCTATTATCGTCGGTGTTCTTTTTGGAATCCCCGGTGTAATGGGCCTGTTACTGGGAAGTACAGTTACGGGATTTATCCTGGCAGTATTTATGGCCAATGCAGGAGGTGCATGGGACAATGCCAAGAAGTACATTGAGGAAGGCAATTTAGGAGGAAAAAGAAGTCCGAGCCACAATGCAGCTGTCATTGGCGACACAGTAGGTGATCCTTTCAAGGATACTTCTGGCCCGAGCCTCAATATCCTGATCAAACTTATGACAATGGTATCAATAGTTATGGTCGGTGTGACTATTTCAATGAACCTTCTGATTTATTTTTAACAGTCCATATTTTTCCGTGTTGATTTTCCAAACAAAAATCAAGGAGACTCCGTATAAAAAAATACCGCACGAACGCGGTATTTTTTTCATTAAAAACCATGTATAAAGCAAAATTAACTATATTGACAAAGTGATTAAAAAGTGAAAACTATGGCAGATCTTAGAACAACATTCATGGGGGTTGAGTTAAAAAATCCAATCATTCTGGGGGCTTCAAGCCTTGTGGAAGACCTTAACGCAATAAAAAAAATCGAACGGGCTGGTGCAGCTGCAATTGTTTACCGCTCATTGTTTGAAGAACAGATAAATCTTGAGCAGATTCAGCTTGACGATCAGGTAGGCGAATACAGTTACAGGAATGCTGAAATGGGAAATATTTTCCCGGAAATCAAGCACAGCGGAGCAGGTGAGCATCTCTACAATCTCTCCAAACTTATCAAGAACGTAAATATCCCGGTTTTCGCAAGCCTGAATGCCATTTACGACCAGTCGTGGGAAGATTATGCCCTGCAACTGGAAAAAACAGGAGTGGCAGGGCTGGAACTCAATTTCTACGATGTTCCCACTGATGCCCTGAATGACAGCTCCATGATAGAAGCCCACCAGGTTGAAATACTCAGCAAACTGAGGAAGCTTGTTAAAATCCCCATCAGTGTAAAACTTTCACCCTTTTATGCCAATCCTATCAACTTTATTGCCCGGGCCGACAAGGCCGGAGCAAACGGTATTGTGATATTTAACCGGTTCTTCCAGCCGGAGATTAATATTGAAAATGAAGAGTTCTTCTTCCCGTTTGATCTCACCCATGAGAAGGATTACCAGATTACACTTCGTTTTGCCGGCTTGCTTTACGGAAACATCAAAGCTGATATCTGTGCAAGCAGGGGAATTTCAGATGGCAAGGACGTCATCAAGATGTTGCTGGCAGGTGCCGGTACTGTGCAGGTTGTCAGTACGGTTTACAAAAACAAGGCTTCTCACATCACCAACATGATTGAAACCCTGGAGGGATGGATGGACGCCAAAGGATATAAAACCATTGATGAATTCAAGGGTAAACTATCCATGAGTAAAAGCAAGGAGCCATACGCCTATAAAAGGGCACATTACGTCGACATCCTGATGAAGTCGACCGAAATATTTAAAAAATACCCCATGGTCTGAAAACAGAAGGGTCTGTCTCACAAGACCTTTTAACCGCCAAGGCCGCAAAGATAGCGCAATGTTCGCACAGTTAAGGTTTTGATATTTAACCCACTTGCGATCTATGCAACATTTTTTTGCGGCCTTGGCATTTTTTTAAGTTTCTTAAAATCATCCCCTGATTCACCGGCTTTTTTCAAATATTCCGGCAATTATTTGAATTTCCGACCGGAATTTCAAATTTTTATACATCTTGTTTGATAATATGATATAAAACATGTTTCCGGACTTGCGTGATCAAAATGAATGATTACTTTAGTAAGATCGAATCCGGTACTATTAATTCATTTAGATCTACTGTTATGGAGTTACATAAACTGATTGTAGATTTAGCCGACCAGTACGGCCGCTCCCGCGAAAGTCTTTTGCCTATCCTGCAGGGAGTTGTAGAACGTGAAAATTATCTGTCCAAACGATCCATGGCAGAAATCTCAAAAGAATTGGATCTTCCTGCCGCCGAAGTATACGGTACAGCCACCTTTTATTCGTTTCTTGAATTCCGGAAGATGGGGAAATACACCATCAGGGTGTGCAAAACCATCTCCTGTTCCATGAAAGGAAAAAACCAGATCCTATGGGCAATCAAAGACATGCTGAAGATTGACATTGGGCAGACCACACCGGACGGCAGGTTCAGCCTCGTAGAGACCAATTGTCTCGGATGGTGCCACAAGGCTCCGGCGATGGTCATTAACCATGAAGTTTTTACAGAACTGACACCCGAAAAGGTTCGAGATATTCTCGGCGATTATTTAAAGAAGGAGCTTTAGTTTTCATTCGTAAATATATTAGTTAAATTATTGAATATATGTAAGTACTCATGGAACTCGCAAGTGTATTTCCATCGCCTTTTGTGGGCTTAGCCCGTGCTCGTTTCACTCGTAAATATATTAGTTAAATTATTGAATATCAGAACGTACGTACGGAACCCTCTTTAATATTTACGTACTTCTTTTTGAACTGTGGTTCATGAGGGTTTCATTTGTCTGTAATTTGTATTTCAATGGTCATATGGAGTATCCATAGCATCTTATTTAGTTGATCCCGACATGTCGGGATGGGTATTTCAACTTAAACTATTTACGCTATGATTGAACAACATCTTTTGTTGAAAAGGGTCGACTTCATCTTTGTGCATGATGCTGACTGGGAGCGAATTTTGCAGAAAACTATCCACCGGCCCAAACAGGAGCTGATCAACGAATTAATCAGCTCTGAATTAAAAGGTCGTGGCGGTGCAGGTTTCCCTACAGGTTTAAAATGGAAACTCACTTCTGAGGCAACTTCAGACGAAAAATATATCATCTGCAATGCCGATGAAGGAGAACCAGGGACCTTCAAAGACAGGGAAATACTGACAAAGGTGCCCTATAAGGTTCTCACAGCCATGGCAGTATGCGGGTACATCATCGGGTCGGCAAATGGTATAATCTATTTGCGGGGTGAGTACAAGTTCCTGGAAAAACCTCTTCTTGAGGCAATCAATGAGTTCAGCTATTTCTGCAAAAAAATCAATCTCAACTTCAACATCAGAATCTTCATGGGCAGTGGTGCTTATATCTGTGGAGAAGAAACCGCCCTCTTCGAATCCCTCGAAGGAAAGCGGGGTGAGCCGCGCAACAAGCCTCCCTACCCCTCCATCAGCGGCTACAGGAACAAGCCTACCGTCATCAACAATGTTGAGACACTTGCGCATACCTTTACCATTTTCAAATACGGCGCCAAGAAATTTTATGACCTTGGAGTTCAGTATTCAAGGGGATCAAAGCTGTTTTCAGTCTCCGGCGACACACCAAAACCCGGCATCTACGAACTGGAACTGGGTATGAGCCTGGAAGATTTCGTGGATGAATTCGGGGACGGCGATACCAAGGCCGTACAGGTAGGAGGTGCATCAGGCTTTCTTGTCCCGAGAAAGAAATTCCATGAAACGACCATCGGTTACCAGGGCAAACTGGTCGGCATCTCACTGCCGACAGGCGGATCGATGATGTTGTTCAACAGTTCACGCTCCATGTACAACCTGCTTGACAATTACCTTGAATTTTTCAGGGAGGAGTCGTGCGGACAGTGTACACCCTGCCGGATCGGCTGTCAGCAACTTCTGGCAGGCATCAAGGCTGTCAAGAAAGGCGAAAGGCCAGCGCCTTACCTCGAAAAGCTGCTCAAATTAAGTGAAACCATGCAGTACACGGCCAAATGCGGACTGGGACAATCGGTCGCAAATTCCTTTGCCTCCATCGTTGAAAACTTCAGGGAGGAGATGATTTATTGAGACATGAGACATGA
>CAZDLO010000053.1:0-6565 GCA_964506325.1 uncultured Tangfeifania sp. | reverse complement strand
GAGGGGGCCGATTGAATATTAAGCAATAAATATGGAATCCAACATCATCGAAAATCCAAAACCGGATATTATGAACGATAAAATACACATCACGATCAACGGAATAAATGTGGAGGTATTGGAAAATACCGTTATCCTTGATGCTGCAAAAAAGATAAATGTTGTCATTCCTACCCTCTGTTACCACCAGGACATATGTGTCGCTGGAAACTGCAGGGTTTGCATGGTAGAGATCGTTGGCCAGAAGAGGCTTACGGCAGCCTGCGCCACACCTTGTGAGGAAGGAATGGACATTCTCACCAACAGTCTGAAGGTCAGGAATTGCCGCAAGCACATCATCGAACTGCTATTGTCGGAGCACAATTCAGATTGTACCAAATGTTACAAGAATGGAAAGTGTGAGCTGCAGTTTCTGGCCTCAGAGTACAAAATTATGACCCAGGATTTTATCGAACTTTACAAGGAGAAGAAACACCCTATCGATGATTTTTCACCCAGCATTGTAAAGGACGACAGCAAATGTATCCGATGCCAGCGGTGTGTCAGGACCTGTGAGGAGTTGCAGGGTGTGAATGCCGTGTCTGTTGCCTACAAGGGACATGAGATGAAAATCTCCACCTTTTATGAAAAATCGATGAATGACGTTGTTTGCACCAACTGCGGACAATGCGTGAACCGGTGCCCTACGGGTGCGCTGGTAGAAAAAAACTACATAGAGGAGGTCTGGGATGCCATTTCTGATCCGGAATTGCATGTTGTTGTCCAGACCGCGCCTGCAGTAAGGGTTGGTTTGGGAGAGGAGCTCGGCTACCCGGTCGGTAACCGTGTAACAGGTAAAATGGTCGCAGCCTTGAAAAGACTTGGTTTTGACGCTGTCCTGGATACTGATTTTACTGCTGACCTCACCATCATGGAGGAAGGAACCGAATTGCTGATGCGCCTGAAAAAAGCCCTTGTGAATAAGGATACGAATATTTCGCTTCCAATGGCAACCTCCTGCTCTCCTGGCTGGATCAAATACATCGAGCACATGTATCCGGAGTATCTGCCCAATTTGTCAACCTGCAAATCTCCCCAGCAAATGTTCGGGGCATTGCTGAAAACCTATTATGCCAAAGCCCGGAACATAGATCCGAAAAAAATCATATCAGTGTCTGTTATGCCCTGTACGGCCAAGAAATTCGAGGCTGCCAGGCCGGAAATGCACGGAAGCGGATACCGCGACGTTGATTTTGTTCTGACTACGCGCGAACTGGCCATTATGATCAAACAGGCTGGAATCAGCTTCGTTCAGCTGGAAGAGATGGAGTTCGACAGGCTCATGGGAGAATCAACGGGAGCAGGTGTTATTTTCGGTGCCACGGGGGGTGTTATGGAGGCAGCACTCCGGACGGTTTATGAAATTGTTACAGGAAGGGAGATCCCATTCAAGAATCTTGTAGTAACGCCGGTAAGGGGAATGGAAGGTCTCCGTGAATGTTCGGTAAAGATTGAGAATACCGTTGAAGAATGGTCATTCCTGGAGGGAGTTGAATTGAAATGTGCCATTGCGCACGGACTTACCAACGCCAAGAAAGCCATGGATGCAGTAAAGTCAGGGCAGGCAGAATTTCATTTTATCGAAGTAATGGCTTGTCCAGGCGGTTGCCTGGGAGGCGGTGGACAGCCTATCCCGACCAATGCTGAGATCAGAAAAAAGAGAGCGGCAGCCATTTATGCAGAAGACTTAGGCAAGCCCATCCGGAAATCACACGAGAACCCTGAAGTGATCAAGATTTACAATGACTTTTTGGGTAAACCGGCAGGTGAATTATCACACAAATTATTGCACACTTCTTACCAAATCAGGGAAAGAATTTAAACAGAAAAGCCATTTTTAGGTTATATTTGCGGTTAAAATTGCACCATGGGATTTTCTGGAGTGAAGGATTGGAAAGATGGCGTTATTAATCAGTCCGAAATTGACAAATACCTGATTGAGGGAAAGGATTTCATTGATAATCAAATGATATATTCTGCCCTGGAGCGAAACAACCGGCCGGATCCGGGTTTCATCAGGGACATTCTTCAAAAGTCACTGTCTGTAACTACACTCAGTACGGAAGAGACAGCTGCTTTGCTCCAGGTTCAGGATCCGGAACTTTGGCTGGAGATCAACCAGACAGCGCTGCAGGTAAAAAAGAAAGTGTACGACAACAGGATCGTCTTTTTTGCCCCTCTTTATTGTGGCAACCATTGTGTCAACAATTGTGCCTATTGCGGGTTTCGCAGTGAAAACAAACAGGAAGTCAGGCGGATTCTCACCATGGATGAAGTAAAAAAAGAGACCGTCTCTGTTTTACTGGAAGGCCATAAAAGACTGATCCTCGTTTTTGGAGAACATCCTTCCACGGATGTGGATTACATGACCGAATGTGTAAGGGCCGTTTATTCAGTGCAGGAAATTGCGCCAAAATCCGGTCAGCCAACCAACATCCGGAGGGTAAACATCAACGCGGCACCGATGGACATTGCCAGGCTGAAGAAGCTGAAGGAGGCAGGAATAGGCACCTACCAGGTCTTCCAGGAAACCTACCACAGGGAAACATTCGAAAAAGTACATCCTTCCAACACCTTAAAAGGAAATTACCGCTGGAGGCTCTATTCCCTTCACCGGGCCATTGATGCAGGGCTTGACGATGTTGCGATCGGAGCACTGTTCGGATTGTACGACTGGAAATTTGAGGTAATGGGACTGCTTCAACACACCCACGACCTGGAACGCCGGTTTGGCATCGGGCCGCATACCATTTCATTTCCCCGCATGACACCGGCCCTGGGTTCCTGGCTAAGCAGCCATTCGGAATACGAGGTACCGGATGAGAATTTTAAAAAGCTGGTGGCAGTATTGCGCCTCTCCGTACCTACTGCAGGTTTGATCGTGACAGCCAGGGAAAAGGCAGCCATAAAAAGGGAGGTTCTTCAACTGGGATGCACCCAGACCGATGCCTCAACACGCATAGGAATCGGGGCCTACAGCGACCAGAAAAAAGAGTTCAACGACGAAAGCCAGCAATTTACGATCGGCGATCCGCGCGACCTTGATGACGTTATCCGCGAAGTTGCCGGACTTGGCTACATTTCCTCCTTTTGCACAGCCGGATACCGGTGTGGCCGAACAGGGGAAACAATCATGGGAATGTTGAGCCACTGCGTTGAAAGCAAATACTGTAAACTCAATGCCGTGCTTACCTACCGCGAATACCTCAACGACTATGCCTCTCCTGCCACCAAGGCTATCGGGGAAGAACTGATAAAAAAAGAAATGGCTGAAATTGAAGGAACCGATTATTTTCAGAAAAGGCCCGTCCTGCTCTCCAGGTTCAGGGAGGATTACAGCGAAATAGTGAAAGGGAAAAGGGATATTTACCTATAATCTTCACTAACTTTTTTTATTAACATTACCGGTTGAAATATTCAAGCCGGCTTGAATTATCTGAAACAGTTTTCATTCGATCCATAAAAACCGATAAAAAAATGGAATCTCAATCATTTTTTGAAAAAATCCAGTATCATTTCGCTGCCCTGGTGATCCCTTTGGCTTTTGTTATCTCCCTTGTTGTATTCTTTTTCCTGATGGGAGCACCTTCAAATTTCCAGGGTAATAACCCTGACAATTCTCCACTCCAGGGAAATATTTTGGGCATTATCTACAAAGGCGGTTACATAGTGCCAATCCTTATGACCTTGCTTCTGACAGTACTAACTTTCACCCTGGAAAGATACTTTACCATCAAAAAGGCTCATGGCAAGATTGCTCCCGTAAAATTTGTGGCAAGACTCAAAAAATACCTTGAAGCTGATGATATAAAAGGTGCCAGGGCGGAATGTGACCTTGTGCAGGGTTCTGTTGCCAACGTTGCCAAATCAACGCTTGACAAATACGAACTGATGGAAAAAGACACCATGATGACGAAAGAGCAAAAGATCCTGAACATAGAAAAGAACATCGAAGAAGCCATATCCCTTGAACTCCCGGGGCTGGAGGAGAATCTGCCCGTGCTGGCCACCATCTCTTCACTGGCTACGCTGATGGGGCTGCTGGGTACTGTTTTGGGCATGATCCGTTCCTTTGCCGCCCTGGCCATTGCCGGTGCTCCCGACTCGGTAGCTTTGGCAAATGGGATTTCCGAGGCGCTGGTCAATACCGCGTTTGGTATTGCTGCAGCAGCCGTTTCCATTGTTTCGTACGGCTATTTTACAACCAAGATCGACAAACTGACTTACGCCATTGATGAAGCTTCGTACAGTATTGTTCAGACTTTCGCGGCCAGACACTGATTATCAAACTACTGGCAATTCAGGTTCGTTTCACGAATTGTCACCGGCACAAAAATGACAGACATTGAATTAATTTTCGGATAACAGTACAAAAGATCGTTATGCCAAAAGTAAAAATACACAGAAAGAAACCGGTCATCGATATGACCGCGATGTGTGATGTAGCTTTTCTTCTGCTGACCTTCTTTATGCTTACGTCCAATTTTACCAGGAAAGAAGCAGCAACAATCATTACCCCTGCCTCCATTTCTGAAATTAAGATTCCTGAGCGGAACATCATGCTCATCCTGGTGGATAACCAGGGAAAAGTCTTTTTTGGCATCGATGGCCAGGATAACCGAAAGGCACTCCTCGAAAAAATAGGCACCATTTACAATATCACCTTTGATCAGGATGAACTGAAAGAGTTTAGTCTTGTGAACAGCTTTGGCGTTCCAGTGAACAGGATGAAAGCTTTCCTTTCCCTGAAACCCGGTGAGCGGGAGAACCCGGATGTATCTACCGGTATTCCCTGCGATTCGCTCGACAACCAGTTTAAAAATTGGGTGAGTGTGGCGCGAAGTATCAGTCCTGATTACCGGATCGCCATTAAGGCAGACCAGTACACCACCTATCCTGTCATCCGGAAACTGATGGGAACCATGCAGGAATTGAAAGAAAACAGGTACAACCTGATAACAACTCTTGAATCGGATGGGGATTTTGAAATCAAATAATTTGTTCTCATGGGAGAAGTAGCTCAGAATCACAAAATAGGAAGGAAGAAAAGCAGGTCCAAGAAATTGTCCACCCGGGTAGATTTTACCCCAATGGTCGACCTGGGCTTTCTGCTTATTACTTTCTTCATGCTGGCTACCAACCTTAACAAGCCCCAGACCATGGAGATTGCCCTGCCTTCCAAAGACAAGGCCGGGCAGGAAGAACAAACCAGTGTAAAGGCATCGAAGGCCATTACCATTTTACTGGGAAAAGACAACAAGGTATATTATTACGAAGGAACACGGGAAAACAATATTGATCCTGTGCTCAAACCGACCAACTTCTCTCCTTCCGGAATACGTCAATACCTGATGCAAAGAAATTATGAGGTTATGTTGAAGGTCAGGAATTTGAGAAAGGAAAATGAACAAAAGAAATTCCCGCAGGAAGAATTTGAAAAGCGAAGGTCTGAAATCACGAAAGATAAAAATGCCCCGATTGTACTGATAAAGGCAACCGATGATTCCATTTACAGAAATCTTATCGATGTGCTCGACGAGATGGCTATTTGCAGCATTGACCGCTACGCAATTGCGGAAATTTCGCCGTATGACCTGGATTTAATTGCAAAACTGAACCTTGTAACATCATCCGGGAATGGCACTAAATAATGATCTGTTTTCGCGGGAATGGTGCAATCTGGTCTTCGATCCCAGGTACCGTGAATATGGTGGCTATGAACTCCGGACAAATTCCTATAAAAGGCATCTCAAATCGCTGCTTATCGCCGGTTTCGGGTTTGTTTTACTATTCGTAGTGCCGTTCCTGGCAAGACAGGTGTTCCACAAAACAAGAGATAAAGAATTAACGGTCAGAGTACTAACCGATTTTAAACTGGAGCCGCCCAAAGAAGAGAACCTGTTGAAGGAGGTACCGCCCCCACCCCAGGTATTGAGGAATACCATCAAATTTGAGGTCCCCGATATCAAACCTGATGAACTGGTTCCGGATGAACCTCCATTAACGCAAAAAGAGGTTCTTGACATGAAAACCGCCATCAGTAACAGTACTTTTGACAAAGGAACGGATGATATTTCAGCTCCACCCGCCGATACTGACGTTACAAAAGCAGATTCGAACCAGGATATTCCGCTTTCAGTCGTTGATCAGATGCCACAATTTCCAGGCGGAGAAAAAGAGATGCTGAGGTTTATCAGGAATAACCTGCGGTATCCCCTTTCTGCCCAGGACAACAATATCCAGGGAACTGTAATTCTTAATTTTGTGGTAAACAGGGAAGGAAAAATCATAAGCATTAAAGTGCTCAAATCCATCGGATTTGGTTGCGATGAGGAGGCAGTCAGGGTCATGGAAAGGATGCCAAACTGGACTCCCGGGAAACAAAGGGGACAACCTGTTCTGGTTAGTTTCACGATGCCATTCCGGTTTGTCCTGAATTAGTAATGTCAGCTGATAAATTCCAGGTTGAGCCGGTAAAACATGCTTTACAGCAATGATAGCCCGGATATGGGATCACTATGACTGG
>CAZDLO010000052.1:0-22567 GCA_964506325.1 uncultured Tangfeifania sp. | reverse complement strand
CCTTATGTGTCTGCTGATCACGTTCTTCATGCTTACGACTGCTTTTGCCAAACCTAAGGTCATGGAAATCGCTTTGCCTGAGAAAATCAGAAAAAACGAAAAAGTCGAACCTCCGAAAATTGCAGAAAGTCGTACGCTAAATATCATTATGGGTCCTGACGACAAGGTCTTTTGGTATCCTGGCAAAGCAGATCCTGCAGCATTGGTTCCGTTACAGGAAACCAACTTCAGTGCCACCGGTATCCGTCAGGTTTTGTTGGATAGAAACAGGGCCCTCTTCAAAAAAATTGAAGCGTTTAAGACTGATGTTATTGCAGGGAAGATCGAAATCAAACAAGATTCTTTGCTGTCAGCCATCCGTCAGCTCAAGAAAGTTGATGATACCGGACCGATTGTCCTGATCAAATTCTACAAGACAGCAAAGTACAAGAATTTTGTCGATATTATTGATGAAATGTCAATTGTAGGAATTGCCATATACATTGTTACAGACATTGACTGGCTTGAGCAAAATATGGTGGAACGTGCTCTCGGAATACCGTTAACTGCTGCTGCACCCGCTGCGGCAAAAAAATAAAGATCGACACGTATGGTAATAGATAAACAGTTCAGTCCTAGTTTCGATGACATAGTCTTCGAAAATAGAAACCAGGAATATGGAGCGTATCAGATTCGGAAAAAGTACAACCGTGTTGTTCTAATCTCTACACTGATTGCGATATTCATCCTGAGTTTAATCGTTATTGTTCCCTATATCAGGGCTAGCAATCAAGCCAAACAAAAAGCGAGGGATGCCAGGGAGGTAATAGCGGAAATGGCCAATAACCTTCAACAGGATATACCACCGCCACCGCCACCGCCGCCACCACCACCACCAGCTGAGCAGCAGGCCGTTGTTAAATACGTAGCCCCTGTTGTTGTAGACTCAATCAAGGTTGAAGATCAAACCAAGCTGATGATCTCTGATGAGCAGATTTCAACTACTGTAAACAAGGAAGTTGTGGAAGTAGTGGAGCAAAAGCAGGAGGAGGTTCAGGAGAAGGAAGAGCAGCAGGTCTTTGTTGTTGTTGAAGAGATGCCTGAATTCCCGGGAGGGGAGATGGCACTTAGAACCTACATTGCCAAAGCTATCGTTTATCCGGCTGTCGCCCAGGAAAATGGCATTCAGGGAAAAGTATTTGTTACTTTCGTGGTGAACAAAGACGGTTCCGTTTCCAATGCCAAAATCGCCAGGGGTGTTGATGCATCTCTTGATAACGAAGCTTTAAGGGTAGTGTCAACACTTCCCAAATGGAAGCCAGGAAAACAACGCGGGGTACCTGTAAGGGTTTCCTACACTGTTCCGATCAGCTTTAAATTGCAATAAAAGAATCCGGAAGAAAAATCCAGTTTTTTTATATAAAAAGAAAGCCGTCCACACCTAAGTGAACGGCTTTCTTTTTTCCGGGAATCCAGCTGTTAAAGCTAATTCGATCAGCAACAAAACAGGTCCTTCCGGGTCCAAATTTCAACCTTTATTTAATGGCCTGCTGATAAAGCTTATTGGCATTTTCCCAATTCACAACATTCCAGTATGCTTCTGTGTAATCAGCGCGCTTATTCTGATATTTAAGGTAATAGGCATGCTCCCAGACGTCGAGGCTGAGAACAGGGGTTCCTTTAGCATCTGATACAGGCATCAATGGATTGTCCTGGTTAGGGGTCGACTGAATCACTAGTTTTCCATTGGCTACGCTCAGCCAGACCCAACCTGACCCAAAGCGCCCAAGTGAAGCTTTCTTAAATTCCTCCTTAAAATGATCAAAACTACCCCAGGAAGTCCTGATGGCATCGCCCAAAGCATTTTTCGGCTCCCCACCTGCATTAGCAGCCATTCCATTGAAGAAGAAGGTATGGTTCCATACGCCACCCCCATTGTTGCGGATCGCAGCTGGTGTTTCTGCCGTAACAGATTTCTGCAGGTCATAAATCGACAATTTTTCCTGTGGCGCACCAGCAACAGCTTTGTTTAAGTTGTCAACATAAGCCTTGTGGTGACGTCCATAATGTATTTCCATCGTGGTTTTATCAATCGACGGTTCCAGCGCATCAAACGCGTATGGTAAAGGTTCCTGGGTAAACTGTGCAAAAGCGGTGGTTTCCATAACTACTAAGATTAAGATAATCAGTAAATTTCTCATAATGTATTTTATTTAGAATGATTATAAACATTCAACTCTTATTACGAGTCACTCCGGATTATGTTTCTACAAATAACATTTTTTAGTACTTGAAAATATCTTCTACTTTTGGGAATGGATTAGAGATGCAATCTGAAACTTTCTGAAATACCAAGGTCTTTTCAGTTGGCACGGATTCAACGGTAAATCCATCGTCCGGGAATAAACATCCTCCCTGGAAAGTCGGTCTCCGTAAATAAATTCTATTATTCTGTTATTTGTCCTAAGATAGTATGATATTCAACCAACGTCGTTCAGGAGTGCTGCTGCACCCCTCATCCCTTCCGGGAAAATATGGTATCGGTTCCCTGGGTGCAAATGCGTATCAATTTGTCGACTGGCTTTGTGAGGCAGGCCAAAGTGTATGGCAAATTTTACCGATTGGTCCGACCGACTGGAGTCATTCACCTTACCAGGCATATTCCGCCTTCGCCGGAAATCCGAACCTGATAGACCTTGAACTGCTTATCAATGAAGGCCTCCTTCAGAAAGAACAACTTGAGAAAACGCCAGTATTCCCGTCAGACAAGATCAATTTCAAGCAGTTAGTACCATTTCGGAGCAATCTCCTGGGAATTGCCTTTGAAAACTTTAAACACAACAAGGGATTCGAGACCCCGGAATATCTGCATTTCTGGGACAAAAACTGGTGGTGGCTTGAATCCTGGTCTCTATTTGATGCCTGCAGCCAGAATCTGCCCGGCACGGATTGGAGCAAATGGGAGTTATCCCTGCAGACCAGGGAAGAAGCAGCCTTGTTCAAATATTACACCAAATTCAAGGAAACGGTAAACTTCAGCAGGTTCCTCCAGTTCATCTTTTTTAAGCAGTGGTTCGAATTAAAAGATTATGCGAACAGCAAAGGAATTTCCATTTTCGGGGATATTCCCTTGTATGTGGCTTTCAACAGCTCTGATGTCTGGAGCAACCAATCGCTATTCCTCCTGGATGAAAACAGGAAACCTACATTGGTTGGTGGCGTTCCGCCCGACTATTTTAGTGAAACAGGCCAGTTGTGGGGAAATCCCCTTTTTAACTGGGATATGATGAAACACCATGGTTTTGAATGGTGGATGGCACGCGTTCATTTCAACCTGACCCTCTTTGACATGGTTCGAATCGACCATTTCAGGGGTCTTGAATCGTTCTGGGCAGTTCCGGCTGCGGAAAAGAATGCCATAAACGGAAGCTGGATGAAAGCCGGTGGTGAGGAATTGCTGAAGCTCCTGAAGCACCAGATCGGCTCGTTGCCGATCGTAGCAGAAGATTTGGGCCTTATAACAGTAGAGGTTGATCATCTGCGGAAGAAATTTGCATTGCCAGGAATGAAAGTCTTGCAATTTGCATTCTCAGACGAGGTTGGAAATACCCATCTGCCTCACAACTATTCCGGGGATTTCGTTGCCTATACAGGTACCCACGACAACGACACAACAAAAGGATGGATCGATTCCCTTTCAAAACAAGAGAAGGAGCAGATTCAGGACTATATGGGGACCGGCAACCTGAGCTCCTGGGATTTCATTCGCAAAGCAGAGGAATCAGTGGCCCGGATCGCGATTGTACCCATGCAGGATATTCTGGGTCTGGGAACGGCCGCCAGGATGAATAAACCGGGTACTGTCAAGGGCAACTGGCTGTGGCGGATGAGTCCATCCCAATTTAAAAGGGCGGACGGAAGCAGGTTGTATAAAATGACCCTGTTATTTGGAAGATAAAGTTTAGACACACTGGATCTCCGGACTGAAAAGGTTGAGGAAGTGCACCATTTTCACCTTTCAGGCTCCCGGAAAAGCCTTACCCCGACCCAAAGGCTCCACTGTCTTCCATTATTATACTGCGCTTAGGCAAACAATAAATACAACAATTCAATACAGGCTGACATGGGAACAATTCATAATTACGGCATGAAAATACTGGTGGCACTTTTCCTGGTAAGTCTAATAAGTAGCCTCACGGTCATGGCTCAGCAGAATACAGGGCAGGTGAAGACCGCCCTGCTGATCGTAGATATTCAGCAGTTCTACTTCCCGGGAGAAGCACCGGGACTGGTACATGCCGAAGAAGCAAGCCTGGCAGCGAAAGAAGTCCTGCGTATTTTCAGGGAAAAGAAGCAAACGGTTGTTCATGTCCGCCATGTATCATCCAAAGGATTTGAAATTCATCCAAATGTTGCCCCTCTGCCGGATGAAAAAGTGATAACAAAAGAGCAAGTAAATTGTTTTCAGAAGACTGACCTTCTGGAATTCCTAAGGAATAAAAGTATTACGAGACTTGTAATCATAGGAATGCAAACACAGATGTGCTTAGAGGCCGCTGTCAGGGCTGCCCATGATTTTGGGTATGAATGTCTGGTTGTTCAGGAAGCCTGTGCTACCCGGGATTTAAAGTTTGGCGGGAAAATAGTAAAAGCTGAAGATGTACAAACTGCTGTCATGGCAACTATTATGAACGGCGGTTATGCAAAAATTATCAGTGAAGATGATTTCAGGAAATTTTCAGACAAATACCTGTTTCAGTAATCGTATTACAGTCTGATGATTTTCCATTTGCCATTTTCCTTCACATGTGCCATTCCCTTGTAACAGCATGCACCATGAAAGTTATTGGCATCTTCATACCGGGGAGAGACCACTTCACGTCCGCTTTTATCAATAAAACCATACAGTTCCCCCATTTTTACAGTAGCGAATCCGCCCGTATAATGCCAGGTGAAATCGTATTTTGGTTCAACTGTTTCAATCCCATTTTCGTTGAGATATCCATATTTTCCTTTAAGCCTGAATGCAGCCATACCCTCTTTAAACTGGTACGCCAGGTCATACTTAGGGGATACCACAACTTTACCATCCTTGTCTTTGTATCCATATTTGCCATCATTTTCAGAATAAAAAGGGGTCCATTGTGCATGCGCACTGAAAAATCCCAGGATGGCAATCAGCAGAAAAATTAGCTTCACTTTATTGAATTTTAATGTTTAGAAAATGGGTTGTTGTGAATTATTTCCACCTCTGTCACCATTGTTCCGGTGATTTTGCTGGTCTGTCTTCAGGGGCAGTTCCCCAAGTCATTGATGGTTGACCTCCCATGTACAGCACGAGTTCTCCTCCCTCCAAAATATCAGAATGTCTGATATAGGACTTGGTGTAGGGCTTCCCGTTCAGCTCTGCCTTTTGAATGTAAATATTCTGTTTACTCAGATTTTCAGCCTTTACTGAAAACAGCCTGCCGTTGTCGAGAGTAAACTCCGACCTGTCAGACAAAGGACTTCCCAGCACATATTCCCCACTGGCAGGGTTAACCGGGTAAAAACCGACAGAACTAAGCACATACCACGCACTTGTCTGGCCGCAATCATCATTACCGCACAATCCGTTTGGCTGGTTACTGTAAAAACGGGTGAGAATATGATGAACCTTTTCAGCAGTTTTCCAAGGTTTCCCAACGTAAGAGTACAAATAGGGAACATGATGGCTGGGTTCATTGGAAAATTCGGAGAGCCCGTAAAAGCCGTGGTTGGTCAGGTTGCGGTAGGGCTTTTCAGGTCCGTTGTACAAGGAATCAAGCCTGCCACAGAATTTTTGATCACCACCCATGGCAGTAATAAGACCATAAACATCCTGCGGCACATACCAGGTATAGATCCAGGCATTGCCCTCCTGGAACCCGACAGATTCCTGCGGATTAAAAGGAGTTATCCAGTTTCCTTTTGAATCTCTGGGCCTTACGAAACCGGTTTCCCCATCAAAGACATTTCTCCAGTAACCGCTTCTCTTCATAAAATTGGCACGGTCGCTCTCCAGTCCCAGTTTCCCGGCAACCTGGGCAATGCACCAGTCGTCGAAGGCATACTCGACAGTTTTTGTAACACCCCTTTGCCTTGGATCAAGATCCTCAGGAACATAACCATATTTGATGTAATGGTCAGTTTCCCTGATCTCCTGGTTAGCTGTTGCCTTCATTGCTTCAAATGCTTCCAGGTAGTCAAAACCTTTAACCCCTTTTAGAATTGCATCTGAGATAATTGGAACGGCATGATACCCGGGCATCACATTGGCTTCATTGAAGTACATTTCCCAGGAAGGGAGCAGACCATGCTGCCGGTAAAAAACAAGGTATGAATTGATAATATCCGGGAGCCTCTCGTTCTGTGTCAGGGTGAACAACGGGGCGGTGGCCCTGTAGGTATCCCAGAGAGAATGCAGGGTATAGATATTTTTTCCTTTATGGGTCTTATTGTCTGCTCCCCTGTATTCACCTAGTGCATCATCAAACCTGAACGGGGCAAAATAATTGTGGTAGACAGCCGTATAAAATGTCTCCTTAAAAGACTTGTCTTCCGAGGTTACGCGAATCTTGCCAAGTTCCTTTTCCCAGGCAGCTTCCGCGTTCTTTCTGACGGCATCAAAATCCCAGGCTGGAATCTCCTGTAACCCAGCCAGGGCACCATCCAGGGAGGAGGAACTGATAGCGACCTTCACCAGAAGTTGCTCCCCGGCTCTGGAAGCAGGAAAAGAGAGGTAGGTGTTAAGTCGCACTGCTGTGGCTTCCTCCTTCGAGCTGACAGCTGCCCCATCCGCAAAAACAGTAATATCCGAAAAAGGGCGACTGGTTTGAGCGGCAAAAAATACGTACCGTTCCCCGACAAACCCCATCGACCGCCTGAATCCAGCAATGGTATGATCATCTATCCTTTTAAAATAGCATTCCAGGGGTTCATCACCGTTGTGTCCGACCCTGGCTTCCGCCCCGTTGCCAAATCCCAGGTCGAAACGCAACAAAACGTTGTTGCTCTCAGGCAAAGTATACCGGTGGATGCCGCAATGAACCGTTGAAGTCAGTTCTGCCAGTATGCCGAAGCTTTTCAGATTCACAGAATAGTAACCGGGTGAAGCAATTTCTTCATCATGAGAAAAATCACTCCTTGCTGATTCCCAGGATGGACTATTATTTACCAAAGGCATCACGGATACATCACAAAGGCTTTCTGCACCAGTACCGCTGTAATGGGTATGACTGAAGCCCATAATTTTGTCACTGGAATAATGATAACCACTGCACCAGTTGTAGCCGTGATCACCATTGTCCGGACTAAGCTGAACCATTCCGAAGGGGACTATGGCTCCAGGGAATGTATGACCATCTTCATCCGTTCCGATAAATGGATTGACAAAATCTGTCAGTCGGTCCTGCGCTTTTTCTCTGCAACTTGTCACAATCGCCAGCAAAAGAGAAAGAAAAATAATTTTTGTATTCATTATCTGTTAGTTATACTTGAATGAAAAATACTTGGTGCTGCCGGGCATTAAAGTCAGTTGAAAAGAATCCTTGCAGGATATCCATACTCACAGGGAAACACATTAAATTTGAAATAAAAATAGTAAAATCCACGCTTTCCGGCAATTCCGACAAACCCGGGAAAACTCAGCCGCGCACCCTCCCAACAAAAGACGGACACGGAGGAAAGGTGGATCATTCAACCTTTTTCGAAAGGATTAAATCAGCCGGGATAATAAAGCACCGGGACGCCTCCCATTCGGGCTGATACAACCCACTCAGTGAATCACTGATGTAAAATTGCCATTTACTGATAAAAAAAAGCTTTTTACTGATGTTCCTAATTTTCTATGCCCCTAAACCTATCTTTGTTTAAAATTGTGGAGGTTCACAAACACCGGATGAATAAAACATTCAAAATAGAGGTAATTGAGGCACTAGCGTATGGTGTGATCTGGATCGGTGTATTTTCCATTCCATTTTTCAACCAGTGGAGCTACAATTCCCTGGACTGGGACAAGATGTTGTCGGAGTGGCTTCGTATACTTGGATTCTTCCTGGTTTTCCTGCTTAACGTTCTGGTCCTTATCCCAAAATACCTTATTACGCAAAAATACAAGATCTATTCAATCTCGTCGGTTGTAACAATCGTTGCCATAACAGGTATTGGGCTGATATTCAAGGAAATTCTTTTCCCTCAGCCACTTACCATGCCGCCTATGAACCTGGGATCAGGAATTCCCATGGAATTGGGCTCGGGAATGCCGGCTCCCATAGGATTTAAGCCAGTAATAAGAATTGGAAATGAGTCACTCTCCATGCTGATTTTTGCCAACCTGATTATATCCTTTCTGATTGTCGGCAGCAGCACTACTATCAAAGTTATTGGACAGTGGGTTATCGCAGAAGACAGGAGTAAAGATATGGAAAAGGAGCAACTCAGGAACGAACTGGTCTTCCTGCGGCACCAGGTCAGTCCTCACTTCTTCATGAATACCCTGAACAATATTCATTCCCTTATAGACATCAATACAGAGGACGCAAAGGATGCTGTTATCCGGCTCTCCACGATGATGCGATACCTTCTTTATGAAACCTCCCATGGGCATACAAGCCTGAGAAAAGAGATCGGATTCATTGAAAGTTATATTTCACTGATGCAGCTCCGGTTCTCTGAAAATGTAAAGGTTACCCTTGAAATACCAAAGAGGATACCGGATATTGAAATCCCTGCCATGCTATTTATTTCACTGCTTGAAAATGCCTTCAAACATGGGGTAAGTTATCAGAATGAATCATTTGTATTATTCAGCCTTGAAATTACCGACAAGAAACTTAATTGCACCATTAAGAACAGCAAACACAAACAGAATACAAATACCGCAAACAAATACTCCGGTATTGGTCTGACCAATATTAAAAAGAGTCTCCAACTCCTTTTTGGAAAGGATTATGTACTTGAAATCAAAGATACTGGCACTGAGTATCTTGTATATTTAAGTGTCCCAATTGAATAAAAATAACTATTGTATGAAAATCAGATGTTTAGCCGTAGATGACGAACCTCTGGCACTGAAACAGATTGGTGCCTACATTGACAAAACACCATTTTTTGAAAAAACTGCGCTTTGCTCAAGTGCTTTTGAAGCATTGCAGCTGGTGCGTGAGGGACAGATTGATTTACTGTTTGTAGATATCAATATGCCCGATTTAAACGGCATGGACTTTGTAAAATCACTGGAGCAAAAAATTCCGGTCATCTTCACAACTGCCTACAGCGAGTATGCCATTGAAGGATTCCAGGTCGACGCACTCGACTACCTGTTGAAACCAATCAGCTACGGACAGTTTCTCAAGACTGCCAACAAGGCAAAAGCGTGGTTCGATCTGAACAGTAAGACACCGGAACCCCAGCAGTCAAACCAGGATTACATTTTCGTTAAGGCAGAGCACCGCCTGATCAGGATACACCTGGCAGATATCAAATACATTGAAGGGTCAAACGAGTACATCATCATCCATCTTATCAAAGAAAAACCGGTAACAACGCTGATGAGGATGAAAAACATTGAGACTGAGTTACCTGAAAACATGTTTATGAGGGTGCACAGGTCATTTATTGTCAACCTTGCTCAGGTTAAGGTAATTGAGCGGAACAGGATTATTTTTGATGAGAAGATGTATATTCCAATCGGAGAGCAGTACAAAGAAAATTTTCAGAAATTCCTGGACCGCACCTTTTACCTGTGATCCGGAATACCACTTTTCGCCATCAGAATAATTAACCACCAATACTGCCATGAGATTCAAAAAAAATATAGCCACCAGTGAGGCAGGCTTTATCTTCAATCCGGGTTCTGGTGATTCGTTCTCGTCAAACCCCACAGGATCAGATGTTTTATCACTGTTCAAGGAAGACAGGTCACGCCAGGAAATCATTGAGATAATATGTGCCAAATATGACATTGAGAAAAACCAGTTTGAAAAAGACTTCGATGATTTTCTGTCACAGCTGAGAGATTTTAACTTATTGGAAGAATAGGAGTTGTTTGATACAGCAGTTTCAAAAACAGGAGAAAAAATCAGAAAATGATACCTCAGGGCACTTACGAAAAAGAGCAAACAAGGAAACTGGTGATTGCAGTGACCGGTCTCAATGCTATTGACAGTCCGGGCCCGGGAGTATCTGTTATCAGGGCCATCAGGGAATGTCCGGATTTTACCGCACGGATAATAGGGCTCAGTTATGAGGCTCTGGAGCCTGGGATTTACATGCATGACCTGGTCGACAAGACCTACCAGATTCCCTATCCCTCTGCAGGCACAGACAACCTCTTCCGTCGCCTCGATTTCATCCAGCAACAGGAAAATATCGACCTTGTCATTCCCAATTTTGACGCAGAACTTTTTAGCTTCATCAAGTTGAAGGACAAACTTGAAAAGATTGGTATCCGGACATTTTTGCCCGACCTCGGACCCTTTGAAGCTCGTCACAAAACCTCCCTTTACAAATTCGGCGAAAAGCATCATTTGCTGGTTCCGGAAGACAGGCTTGTTTACCAGGTATCCGACCTGGCCAAGGCTTCAGACGAATTGGATTATCCATTGGTCATCAAAGGAAAATATTACGACGCAACAATTGTTAACACGTCTGAAGAGGCACAAAAAGCTTATTATCAGCTTCAGGCTAAATGGGGCTTGCCAGTCATAGCGCAAAAATTCGTCAAAGGGACAGAGGTCAACATTGCCGCCCTGGGCGATGGTAACGGTAATACCATCAGTGTGATTCCCATGCGAAAACTCTACATAACAGACAAAGGAAAAGCATGGGCCGGAATTACCATTGAAGACAGTTCATTTATTGAACTGGCCCGGCAATTTATTAGCGCCACAAAATGGCGGGGAGGATGTGAATTGGAAATCATGCATACCAGTGACGGAAAATCATACATCATGGAGGTCAATCCAAGGTTCCCGGCCTGGATCTACCTTTCTGCCGCTGCAGGCCAAAATCAGCCGGCAACACTTGTAAAAATGGCCATGGGAGAAAAAATTGAACCCTTCAGCCATTACGAAGCCGGGAAAATATTCATCCGGTATTCCTGGGATCTGATAACTGACGTGGAGAAATTTCAAAAGATATCCGGAACGGGTGAATTGTAAAAAAACTCATTTGGGTTTATGACAAGCCATGCAAAAAGAATGAAAAAATGAAGGAAAAGATAAAATACGAGCGGCCCATTATCAAAAAACTGAACACCGGTTTTACCAATAAATTTGGCTCGCAGACCAAGAATGAAGTGGTTTCCCACCTGGAAGGAGTCGGTGTTAAAGAGTTGATCAAAACCTACGGATCACCACTTTTTGTCGTCTCCGAAAAGCAGATCAGGCGGAACTATCAGCATGCAGCCAGGGTTTTTAAAACGAGGTACCCGAAAGTTCAGTTTGCCTGGTCATACAAGACCAATTACCTGAATGCCGTATGCAATATTTTTCACCAGGAAGGATCCTGGGCTGAAGTAGTTTCAGGCTTCGAATACGAAAAAGCCATCAACAACGGCGTACCGGGCAATAAAATCATCTTTAACGGGCCGGACAAGACGGATGGGCAACTTATTACTGCCGCCCGCAACAATTCACTGATTCACATCGATCATTTTGATGAACTCTATTCCCTGATTAAACTGAGTGAAGAGCTTGATTTAAAACCAAGAGTGGCCATACGGGTAAACATGGATACAGGAATTTACCCGCGATGGGACCGGTTTGGCTTCAATTATGAAAATGGCCAGGCCTGGAATGCTGTAAACAGAATCCTCAATTGTAAGCATCTGAATTTGGTGGGGTTGCACTGTCACATCGGAACATTCATGCTTGAAACTTCAGCTTACGCTGCAGCAGCAACAAAAATGTGCGAACTGGCCTGGAGTATCAAGGAAAAGCACAACAAAATAATCCAGTACCTGGATCTTGGCGGTGGATTTCCTTCCACCAACACCCTAAAAGGCTCTTACCTACCTGGGACAGATACTGTTCCTACAATTGATCAGTTTGCAGATGTCATTACTGATGTAATCCTGGGTTACGGTTTCAGGCAGGATGAACTTCCCCTGCTCATCCTGGAAACAGGAAGAGCCCTGATCGATGATGCCGGTTTTTTGCTCGGAACAGTGTTGGCCAATAAACGGCTGTCAGATGGAAGACGTTCGACTATTGTCGATTTTGGCATCAATCTGCTGTTCACTTCCAACTGGTACGAACACAAGGTAAGTCCTGCCCAGGATGCAGGACAGCACTCTGAAGAAACCGTCCTGTATGGCCCGCTCTGCATGAACATTGACATTGTACGGGAAAATATTTCCCTCCCGTTGCTGCAGAAAGGGGATCAACTGGTCGTTCACAAAGTTGGAGCCTACAATATGACTCAATGGATGCAGTTTATTACCCTGCGTCCGAATGTTGTATTGCTGGATCAGGATAGCCGCCCTCACCTGATACGGAACGCAGAAACCCTCGGGTACATAGAATCGGCAGAACAGATACCTGCCCATCTTTCCAGAAATACACTATTGTAAAATATCATTGAATTTTCAGAAAATCAGCAACAGGCTGCACATGCAATCGAACAAGGACATACTTACAATCAGGGAGGATATTCTTCCGGCCATTCTTAACAGCTACTCCATGATCTTTTTCCTGGATAACAAGCTGTTTGCCATTGGAATAATGATCATGACCCTGTTTAATTTTTATGCCGGCGTGAGTGGCCTGATTGCCGTTTTGATGACAGTATTGATTGCACGATCCATGGGGTTTGACAAACTCCAGCTCAGAAAGGGCATCTATAGTTTCAATGCCTTGTTGCTCGGGCTTGGCATGGGTACTTTCTTTGATCCGGGACTGGTCTATTTCAGCCTGTTATTGCTGGCATCACTGCTTTCACTGATCCTGTCAGTCACCCTGGGAGGATGGCTGGGCAGGCACGGGTTACCCCATCTGAGTATCCCTTTCGTATTCGGATTCTGGCTGATCGTAATGCCTTCCGCTACATTTGAAAACCTGGGACTAACCCAGAGAAACATATATTGGATCAATGAAGTATATGCTGTAGGAGGCAGTCAACTTGTCAATTTCCTGCAAGCCATTGACACCTTTACAATTAACAAATTGGCCGACACCTATTTAAGATCTTTGAGTTCCGTGTTTTTTCAGAATAACATCATCTCAGGAATACTGATTGCCGTACTGTTGCTGATAAGTTCAAGAATTGCATTTTCCCTGACCATTGTCGGATTTCTATCTGCCTATTTTTTCGCTTCCTTTACCGGCTCTGAGACTGCGGGATTTTCCTATTACAACATAGGCGCCAACTATATAATGACAGCTCTTGCCATTGGCGGTTTCTTTATGATACCCTCCTGGAAGTCCTATCTCTGGACTTTTTTACTGGTCCCGCTTACTTCATTGGTACTGCTTTCTCTGTCGAGACTTGTGGGAACAATTCAACTTCCAGTATTTTCACTTCCATTTTCAATAGTTGTCATACTGTTTATTTATTTCCTCTCGCTGCGAAAAAGTTCATCCGGACTGATTATGACTCCCATACAGCACTATTCTCCCGAAAATAATTTATACACCTATGTAAACAATAAAACCAGGCTCTCCCAGCTTCTTTACCTTCCGCTGCAACTGCCGTTCTGGGGTGAGTGGATTATCAGCCAGGGTTACAACGGAATCTACACACACAAGGGCGAATGGAGCAACGCCTATGACTTTATGCTGCTTGATGAAGAGATGAAATCCTACAAATCGGGAGGATTACTTTGTGAAAACTATCATTGTTACAACAAACCGGTTCTGGCACCAGCAGACGGTATTGTCGAAGAAATAATAGACCAGGTCAACGATAACGAAATCGGGAAAACAGACCAGGTCAATAATTGGGGCAACACCATCATCATCAGGCACAAGCATGGCCTGTACACTCAATTGTCACATCTGAGGAAAGGAACGTTCAAGGTTAAAAGGGGTGATAATGTAAAAAGCGGAGACCTGTTGGCCCATTGCGGTAATTCGGGACGTTCGCAGCAGCCGCACCTACATTTCCAGGTACAGACGTCGCCCAATCTTGGTTCCAAAACACTAAATTATCCGCTCGCCTATTACCTGAAAACGACAGACGGACATAAGACACTCTCCTCATTTTCCAATCCCGGTGAGGGAGAAATAATTTCAAACCTTCAGGTTCATTCACTGTTAAAAAACTCCTTTGGCATCCAGCCCAACAATATTCTGAAGTTCAGTTACAGGGATGAAAAAGTGAATGAAATCACAGTAAAATGGGAAGCCTTTACCGATGCCTACAATTACAACTATCTCTATTGCAGTGCTACTGAAAGTTATGCCTATTATGTGAATGACGGAAGCATGTTCTATTTTACCTCCTTTTTTGGCGACAAAAATTCTTTGCTGTATTATTTCTATCTTACTGCCTACAGGGTTTTGCTGGGTTATTATGAAGATCTCAACATTACCGACGAATTACCACTGAATACCATCATGGCAAAAAAAGGGATATTATGGCTTTACGATTTTATTGCCCCATTTATGAATAAGGTTAACGCCTATTACACAATAAAACAAACGGATGCAGACGATGCTTCCGATCCGCGCGTCCTCAAACTCTCATCAGCAATCAAACTCTCCTATTTTGGGAAAGTTGTACCTCAAAGTACGGGGTCAGTTTCTTTGAAAGCCAACCATATTTCTGGTTTCACCTTTGAAAACAAGAAGATCAAAATTGATGCGACATGTATAAATACATAATAGCAATATTCCTTTGTCTGCCATTTACCTCATTTTCACAGGTCAAGCTCGATTTTCACAAAGCCGACAGCCTTTCTTATCAATATTATGTGAATAGCGACTGGAAGGCATTGATTAAAATATCAAAGGAGGCATTCATTCAGAATATTGACAGCAAATTTATGCGTCAGCGGGCTGGTTATGCCTATTTTCTAACGAACGACTACTATTCCGCCATTAATCAATACAAGAAAGCCCTTGAATTTGACGCTTCTGACAATATAAGCAGGGAATACCTGTATTATTCAAGTCTTTATGCCGGATCTGTCAATACCCGGTATTATGCAGGTAAACTCCCGGGCGATGCGACAATACGCCTCAACATAAAGGAGGTTAAACCAGTGGAATCAATTGATACAGAGATGGCACTTAAAACAAACAAGGCACAGGAAAGATCAGACCAGGTTTATTACCGGGTTGGGGTGAATTCCGAACTCGGCTACCGGCTCTCCCTATACCAGGCTTATGCCTATTTCGAGCAGACAATCAGTAACATACTGACACAGCAGCCTGAATACCTGGCCATTCTGACTCTTACCATCTCCCCTGCCTGGCATTTAAAAACCAGTTACCACAGGCTCTCCACCCGGTATTCCAATGGAATTTATCCCGTAAATTTAGGTTTAATCGCAATTTCCAGCCAGATTAACCGGTTCAACCTTGAGGCCAATGCCTCTGTAATGAATTCTGCCTCTTCGTCAACAACTCAAACCGGACTTCAGGCAAGTGTCGTTTTGCCTGGAAGGTCCAACCTGTATTTTACCGGTTATGCAGCAGGCATGATCGGGAACAGTTCATTCAGGACAATTTTTTCCCAGGCTGCAGGGTTAAAGATTGCAGGGAATCTTTGGGGTGAAGGAAGTATTACCATCGGCAACCTGAAAAACTACACTTCCCACGGCGGGCTTTACGTATACAATGCCTATGATCCGACAGTTTTCAGAACTGGAGGGACGCTTGTCTATTTTGCAGGGAAGCATCTTTCCATCATCGGAAATTTCACTTTCAACAAGCAGGAGTATAATTCGGACTCCCAAAACAATTACTATTACCAATATTCATATTCAGGAGGATTAAAATGGAAACTCTAAGAAAACTTTTTTCTGTGGCAGCACTTTTACTGATTATTTTTGAAGTTGGTGCTCAAAATCTTAACGATTTACAATCGACCTACAGCAGGAGCTATATTGCAGAAAACCAGAAAAATTATGACCTGGCAATCAGCGAGATGAAAACAATTTACCAGGAGAATGATTATATCTCGAATTTAAGGTTGGGGTGGCTGAAATATTTATCAAAGCAGTACAATGAATCCATCACCTATTATCAGAAAGCCATCCTGTTGAAACCCTATGCCATTGAAGCCAGGCTTGGGTGCATCAAGCCATTGAGTGCCGTAGACAGCTGGTCGAAAGTAAAGGAGCAGTATATAGAGGTACTCAAGGTAGACCCATTGAACACTACAGCCAATTATTGGCTGGGCGTGATTTATTACAACAAGAAAGAATACAATTCTGCCACTGCTCTGTTCGAAAAAATTGTTAACCTTTATCCCCTTGATTACGACTCAGTTATCATGCTCGCCTGGTCAAAACTCAACAATTTCAGGCATGCTGATGCAAAATTGCTTTTCAGACAGGCGCTAATAATCCGTCCGAATGACAATTCTGCTATGAGCGGACTGCAAAATATTGACAAATGGCTGGAATCCAATCTGAAAAGTCCAAATCCGGTAAATAAATAAATTTCTCTCCCAGTGAAAAGGTTCTTCGTATCGCAATTTCCACCAACTCTGTAAGCCTGGTTTCAGGCATTGGAAAAAAATGTGCATCATGAAACAAATGTTTGAAAAATAACTTCTACTTTCACGAGTCTTTCGAACAACCCTAAGGAAATTATTAAATTCAAACTTACACTGATGCCTAAATTTGTGCGAAGTTCTATTGGGATATGCCTACTCCTGTTTTGCTGTACCTATCTCAATGCCCAACCGACTGTTGCATTTGACAAATACAGGACTAATGCGGAAATCCAGCAAATGCTGAACGCTTTAAAGTTAAAAGACCCCGTAAAAACCAAGTTGCATCATATAGCAGAGAGCCCGGGAGGTGTCTCTGTCGATGTACTTGAAATTGGAGCTGATCTCAAAAATGTCCCCGCAATTTTTGTCGGCGCCAATTTCGAAGGGAAAACGCCGCTCTCTTCAGAGGGTGCCCTTTACATGGCTAAAATGCTCCTGGATTCAGCCGCTTACACAAAGAGTGTGAAATGGTTTATACTCCCGCTGCCAAACCCGGATGCCACGACAGGATATTTTTCAAAGGTGAAACTTGAACGAACTGTCAACAATTGGGCCGTTAATGACGACAAGGACGATCAGCTGGATGAGGATGCTCCGGAAGACCTGAATGGTGACGGATGGATTACACAAATGCGTGTGGAAGATCCTGAAGGCTCCCATATTATTTCCGGGAAAGATCCGCGGATCATGTTAAAAGCCGATCCCGCCAAAGGAGAAAGAGGCAAGTACAAATTGTACCAGGAAGGAACAGACAATGATTCTGATGGTGTGATCAACGAAGATGGTCCGGGTGGCATCAATGTAGGAATCAGTTTTCCACACCTTTTCAAATCCAACAACAAGGATACAGGGTTGTGGCCGGGCCAGTCACCTGAAGTCTATGGAGTCATGAAATTTATTTTCGCTCATCCGGAAATCTCCATGGTCTTTACCCTCGGGACATCAGACTTTTGCCTTGCCCCGCCGCGTGGAGGACGCAAAGGAGGAGCAAATATGGAAAGCCTCAGGGTACCGGCCCGTTTCGCCTCCAGGATTGGGGCGGATCCGGAAAAAAACTATACCATGCAGGAGGTCATTGAACTGTTTAAAACAGGAATGGGAGGCAGGGGCGGACGTGAAATAACTGCAGAGACTGTTGTCGCCATGCTGGGACTGGGTGCTGCGGTCAATCCACTCGAAGAAGATCTAAAATTTTACACCGATTTTTCCGAAAAATACAAAGCATACCTCAAAGCAAAAGGTGGATCAACAGACAGGATGGCAGCGGATCCTGACAAGGACGGATCCTTCGAACTGTGGGCTTACTTTCACCTCGGCGTTCCTTCTTTCAGCATGAATCTTTTCACAATTCCCAAAACTGCAGAAAAGCCCCAGAAAGAAGGTGCTGCCAGGGAGATGAAAACCGGCACCGCCGTTCCCGACGACAAAGAAAAGACAATCCTGGAATACGTGGACAAAAAACAGAAAGGTGCCGGATTTGTCAATTGGCAGCCATACAATCACCCTACCCTTGGCAAAGTTGAGATTGGCGGACTGGCTCCTTTTGTCACCTCAACTCCTCCTGCAACACAAATTGATTCACTGTGCAGGACTCAACTTCCCTGGCTCCTCCGACTCTCGGAAAAACTGCCTCGTTTGCAGCTGATGAAAGAGGAGGTGACTGATCTGGGTGCCGGTATTTTCAGGCTGGAACTATTTATTGAAAACAATGGAGGATTATCATTCCCAATCGCCATCGGAGCAAGAAACAGGCAACCGGCTCCTGCAGTGATTATCCTGGAAGGTGACAACCTGGAATTCCTGGAAGGATATCAGCGAACTCCTCTTGGAGATGTTGGTGGAAACCAGGTAAAAAAGATGTCATGGATCATCCGGGCCGCAAAAAGCTCAGTCCTGAAGGCAAGAATCGAATCAATACACTCCGGTTCAGAAGTTAAACAGATTAAGATTGGAGGTAAATCATGAAAAAATACATCGCTATTCTATCCTTTTGCCTGCTTTCATTTACCTCTCAGGCCGAAAGCAAAAGCAAGACAGAGATACCGTTACGTTTTGACAGGTACTACACTTATGAGGAGGTTGTGGAAGCCCTTAAATTGCTTCACAGCACCTATCCCCAACTCACAAAGCTGGACCTTGTCGGAAAGAGTGAGGAGGGCCGGGAGATATACGCCCTCACCATCAACAACCCCAAAACAGGTGAGGCACCAGGAAAACCCGGCGTTTATGTTGACGGGAACATTCACGGCAATGAAATACAGGCTGGAGAGGTATGCCTCTATTTTGCCAATCTCCTCCTTACAAAATACGGAGAAAACGAGAAAATCACCAGGGTTGTTGACAAAAATGCCTATTATATCCTGCCTGTTGTCAACGTCGATGGGCGTGCACATTTTTTCAACGATGCACAGACCCCTAGTTCCAGCCGTAGCTTCAGGGTTCCTAAGGATGAAGACAGGGATGGACTGCTGGATGAAGACGGACCCGATGACCTGGATGGTGACGGAAACATTTGCATGTTGCGCATCAAAGACCCCCTAGGTGATTACAAGACGGACCCTGAAGACAAAAGGCTCATGATCCCTGCAAAGCCTGGAGAAAAGGGTGAATGGACCCTCCTGGGCGAAGAGGGTATCGACAATGACAACGACGGAAAAATCAATGAAGACAGCGACGGCTATTTGGATGCCAACCGCAACTGGGGTTACAACTGGCAACCACCCTACATACAGAGCGGTGCCGGTAATTTTCCCCTTTCCGGGCTTGGAGTAAAAGCCATTGCGGAGTATGTACACCAAAGGCCAAATATCATTGTCAATTTTGCTTTTCACAATTCCGGCGGGATGTGGCTAAGGGCTCCGGCCATCAAGGAGGAGAAGGTGGATTCCCGGGATGTTGCCGTTTACGACATCATTGGTAAGAATGCCCTCAAAATGACCCCCGGTTACGTCTACCAGCCATCGTATGATCTTTATGACACTTTTGGGGATACAGATTCGCACATGTTTAATCTTGAGGGTTCATATTCATTTGTGGGTGAATTATTTATGAGATCCCAGGAGACCTACCGGGAAAACGCAGACAAGCCCCTGCCACCATCTCCGGATGCAGCATCCGGGCGCAGGGGTGGCAACCCGGAGGTAAGCAGGGAGCAAATCAGGTTTAACGACTACCTGGGACTGAATGAGCTGTACAAGGACTGGAAACCATACAAACATCCTGTCTATGGTGAAGTAGAAATTGGCGGATGGGTAAAGATGAGTTCAAGACTGCCACATCCGTTCATGCTTCCCGAACTTGTTCACAGGAATGCCATGGTCGTATTGTATGCTTCAGAGCAGACACCGGAAATCTCCATGGAAATCTTTGATGTGAAAGAAATCGAAAAAAACCTTCACCAGGTTCGCGTCAGACTTAAGAATGGGAAAGGATTGCCATCCATGTCATCCAAAGCCATCTCTTCCAACCTGTATCCACAGGATATTCTTAAACTTACAGGCGCTAAAACTATTGCATCCGGAAAAATTACGGACCTGCGAACAAATAAAATTAGTTACCAGGAACACAAACCGGAAATTATTTATACCTCTGTCCCTTCCTATGGCTACTCAGAGTTCCAATTCCTGGTAGAAGGGAAAGGTGAAATACGTATAAATTACAGCTCCAGAAAAGCGGGCAACCTGGAGAAATCGATAAAACTCTGAATATTTTCCGGTCAAAAAATTTCCGGAAAAATTGAAAGAATCAGTTATTTATCGATAAACTTTTCATTTTTGTTATATTTGACAACGCAAACTAACTTTCATTTAAGGTATAAAAGTGGGACTATTACAGGACAAACTTTCAAAATATGACCTTCCTAAGAAGGTCATTGAGGCAGGCATTTACCCTTATTTCAGGGCAATAGAATCAGATCAGGATACAGAAGTCACCATCAGCGGAAAAAGAGTGCTGATGTTTGGATCCAACAGTTACCTTGGGCTTACCAACCATCCAAGAATTAAAGAGGCTGCCAAAAAAGCCATCGATAAATATGGAACAGGTTGTGCTGGCTCAAGATTTTTAAATGGAACACTGGATATTCATATTGAGCTGGAAGAGAGGCTTGCCAAACTTACAGGCAAGGAAGCCACGCTTTGCTACAGTACAGGATTCCAGGTCAATCTTGGGGTTGTGTCTGTGCTGACAGGGCGGAACGACCACCTTCTGCTGGATGAACTGGACCACGCCAGCATCATAGAAGGCAGCAGGCTTTCATTTTCCAGGACATTGAAATTCAGGCACAACGACATGAAGTCGCTGGAAAGCAAGCTGAAACACTGCGCTCCGGAAAGTATCAAACTGATTGTTGTGGATGGCATCTTCTCCATGGAAGGCGACATTGTCAAACTGCCGCAGATTGTAAAACTCGCTGCCAAATACAATGCCACAATCATGGTAGATGATGCCCACTCACTGGGTGTGATTGGCATCAACGGAGCAGGAACTGCCTCCCATTTCGGCCTTACCGATAAGGTAGACCTGATCATGGGAACATTCTCCAAATCACTTGCCTCACTTGGCGGCTTTATTGCTTCCGACAAGGATACCATCAATTACCTAAAGCACAATTCCCGCTCCCTGATGTTCAGTGCCAGCATGACACCTGCCTCTGCTGCAACAGTCCTGACTGCCATTGAAATTATGGAAAGCGAGCCGGAAAGGATCAAACATTTGTGGGATATTACCAATTATGCCCTGAATGGATTCAAAGCTGCCGGTTTTGATACCGGGAAATCTGAAACACCCATTATTCCGCTGTTCATTCGGGATGACATCAAAGCCCTTAAACTGACACGGTTGCTTCTTGAGAACGGCGTTTTTGTGAATCCTGTGGTTTCACCTGCCGTACCGAAAGAAGACAGCCTTATCAGGTACTCATTGATGGCTACACATACCAGGGAACAGGTTGAAATCTCCATCGAAAAAATTTCCAAAGCAGCCAAACAGCTTGGGATACTTTAACCAGTAAGCCTGCTTAAGGTTACAAAAGGTACTTGATATGAAGAAGGTTATCCTTATTACCGGCATCTCATCCGGTTTCGGCAAAGAGACTGCCTCCCTGCTGGCCAAAAACGGGCATACAGTGTATGGTACTTTAAGGAACGGAGAATGCCCGGATCCCCTGGTGAAAGTGGTTATTATGGATCTTACCATAGGTAGCAGCATACATTCCGGGGTTCAGACGGTACTGAAAAATGAGGGCCGGATCGATGTGCTCATTAATAACGCCGGCATGCATACCGGAGGGCCCATAGAAACCACTCCTCTAGAGACCATCAGGCTCCAGGTCGAGACAAATTTTTTCGGACTGCTTCAGCTTACCCAGGCCGTTTTACCTGTGATGAGGAAACAGGGAGGCGGAACAATCATAAATTTCAGCTCGATCGGCGGACTGATGGGGCTGCCGTACCAGGGGATTTATTCGTCCGGGAAGTTCGCTATTGAAGGCTTAAGCGAGGCCTTGAGAATGGAAGTCAAGGAATTCAACATCAAGGTAATCCTTATTAATCCGGGCGATTTCAACACCAGCAACACACAGAACCGCAGGGGATTCCTGTCACCAACCGGTGAAGATGACCCATACAGAAATCAATTCGCCCGCACACTGGCCGTAATTGAAAAAGATGAATCCAATGGCTGGAAACCTGTCATCCTGGCCAGGAAACTGGTCAGAATCGTCGAATGCAACAACCCAAGGCACAACTATATTATTGCTTCCTTTGAACAGAAACTGGCAGTCGTTCTTAAGTATGTCCTCCCCGGGAAGCTATTCAGTAAAATCCTGAGAAATCATTACGGAATCAGGTAATTTCATACGTAAATAATAGTATTAATATTTTGAATATCAGAACGTACGTATGGA
>CAZDLO010000051.1:0-23065 GCA_964506325.1 uncultured Tangfeifania sp. | reverse complement strand
CAACATCCGGGAATATCGATCTTGTTAACGCAAAAAATGCGTTTTTACTGCTGATTAAAAAGTAGTGAAAACGCATTTTTTCTAATATAAAAAAGAAGAAGTCAGAAATAAACAGAACAAAAACGGCAATGCGAAAAGTAAAGTTGGTACTGGAAGACGGGAAAACATTCGAAGGTAAATCTTTCGGATATGAGAAATCGGTGGCTGGCGAGGTGGTGTTTTACACAGCCATGACCGGGTACCCTGAAAGTTTGACTGATCCTTCCTATACAGGTCAGATACTTGTATCCACCTATCCGATGATCGGCAATTACGGGGTTCCGGATAACAGGATGGAGAATGGCCTTCACCGTTATTTTGAATCTGATAAAATACACATCACCGGGTTGGTTGTTGACAACTATTCTTTCGGATACAGCCACTGGAACGCGCAGTCCAGCCTCGCCGACTGGATGATATCGCAGCAAATACCTGGAATTTACGGCATCGATACACGGGCACTCACCAAAATCCTCCGGGAGGAAGGTTCCATGCTGGGGAAAATCGAATTCGAATCAGAGCCGGTTCTTTTGGAAGATCCCAACCTGGCCAACCTGGTTGCGAAAGCCAGTACCAACTCGGTAGAAATGTATGGAGAGGGAGACATGACTGTTGTCCTGATCGATTGCGGCGTTAAGAACAATATCATACGATGCCTGATAAAAAGAGGGGTCAGGGTAATCAGGGTGCCATGGGATCATGATTTTACCACCATGCAATACGATGGATTGTTTCTGACCAATGGTCCGGGAGACCCTACAATGTGTGACATCACTGTTCAGCATATCCGGAAGGCCATCAGCCAGGAAAAACCAATCATGGGGATATGCCTGGGTAACCAGCTACTCGGACTTGCCGCGGGATGTAAAACCTACAAGCTGAAGTACGGACACAGGAGTCACAACCAACCTGTGCTGATGTCCGGGACAAACAGGTGCTTTATCACCTCCCAAAACCACGGATATGCCATAGATCAGAAGTCTTTGCCCTCCGATTGGGAAACATTGTTTTACAACGTTAACGATAACACCAACGAGGGTATCCGTCACAAAACCAAGCCCTTCTTCTCCACCCAGTTTCACCCGGAGGCCTCTTCCGGCCCTGTGGATACTGAGTTCCTGTTTGATGTTTTCATTGAGAACATCAGGAAGTGCCAAAAATGAACAAAAGTGTGCAACAGTAAATAAATTTCAATCTGCCTCGATCTGCCAGGTTCTTGTAAAAATCCAACGTTATGCTAAACACAGATATTAAAAAAGTAATTGTTCTCGGTTCAGGCGCACTTAAAATCGGTGAGGCCGGAGAGTTTGACTACTCTGGATCCCAGGCACTGAAAGCCTTGAAGGAAGAAGGCGTTTATACTATACTGATCAATCCCAACATCGCAACAATCCAGACCTCCGAAGAGATTGCCGATAAAATATATTTTCTTCCTGTAACGGCCTATTTTGTTGAAAAAGTAATACAAAAAGAAAACCCCGATGGCATTTTACTCGCCTTCGGAGGTCAGACAGCCCTCAATTGCGGGGTCGATCTTTTCCGCCAGGGAATCCTCGATAAATACAACCTAAAGGTGGTCGGAACACCGGTCCAATCTATCATCAACACCGAAGACCGGGAAATATTCTCAGGCATACTTCATGAAATAGACGTACTTACACCGAGGAGCATTGCCTGCACCTCCATTGAAAAGGCCAGGGAAGCTGCGACTACCCTTGGATACCCGCTTATTATCAGGGCAGCCTATACACTTGGCGGTTTGGGTTCCGGATTCTGTTCCAACGAAACAGAACTGAACAAACTCGCCGACAATGCATTCTCTTATTCCGGCCAGATTCTTGTAGAAGAGTCGATCAAAGGATGGAAGGAAGTTGAGTATGAAGTTGTCCGCGACCAGTATGACAACTGCATCACCGTCTGTAACATGGAAAATTTTGACCCCCTTGGAATTCATACGGGTGAATCAATTGTTGTGGCACCATCACAAACTCTCTCCAACGACGAATACCATAAACTGCGTGCACTGTCCATCAAAATCATTCGCAAGATCGGAGTGATCGGCGAATGCAATGTGCAGTTTGCCCTTGATCCCAATTCTGAAGACTACAGGGTCATAGAGGTGAATGCCAGGCTATCAAGGTCGTCGGCACTTGCTTCCAAAGCTACCGGTTATCCGCTGGCTTTCGTGGCTGCCAAACTCGGACTTGGCTATGGGCTGCATGAACTGAAGAATTCTGTTACCAAAGAGACAACAGCTTGTTTTGAACCCGCGCTGGATTATTGCGTCGTGAAAATACCCCGCTGGGACCTTGGCAAATTTGTCGGGGTGTCCAAAAATCTGGGTTCCAGCATGAAATCTGTCGGTGAAATCATGGCTATCGGACGTACCTTCGAGGAAGCTATCCAGAAAGGTCTCAGGATGATTGGCATCGGCATGCACGGATTTGTAGGTAACCGCGGAGACATGGAAATTGTCGACATCGTTGAGGAACTGACCAACCCGACAGACCGCCGGATTTTTGCCATTGCTGAGGCCTTCCACAAAGGTTATACCGTTGATAAAATATGGGAAATTACCAGGATTGACAAATGGTTCCTGATGCGGTTGCAAAATATCTACCAGCTAAGAACACAACTTCTCGATTTCAATACCCTGGAAATTCTTCCGGCAGACTTGCTGCTGGATGCCAAAAAGCTTGGTTTTTCTGACTTCCAGATTGCCCGGATTGTTTTGAAATCCGGCATCAGGGACATGAATGCAGAAAGCCTGAAGGTGAGAGATTTCAGGAAGAAACACAACATTGTTCCATTTGTCAAGCAAATTGACACCCTTGCAGGGGAATACCCGGCGCAGACCAATTACCTATATATGACCTACAACGGATCTGAGCATGACGTTACCTTTCAGCACGACGGCCAGTCGATCATTGTACTGGGTTCAGGTGCTTACAGGATAGGCTCCAGCGTTGAATTTGACTGGTGTTCCGTTAATGCGGTCAATACCATCCGCAAGGAGGGTTTCCGCGCCATCATGATCAACTACAATCCCGAAACGGTTTCCACCGACTACGACAACTGTGACAGGTTGTATTTCGATGAGCTTTCCCTGGAAAGAGTCCTTGACATATGCGACCTTGAAGATCCAAAGGGAACAGTTCTTTCCATGGGTGGCCAGATTCCGAACAACCTGGCGATGCGGCTTCATTCAATGAATGTCCCGATTCTTGGTACCACCGCCGAAAAGATTGACAATGCCGAGGACCGCAACAAGTTTTCAGCGATGCTCGATGCCCTGGGTGTTGATCAGCCCAGGTGGAGCCAGCTCACCACCATTGAGGAAATTTTCCGCTTTGTCGACGAGGTTGGATTTCCGGTACTGATACGGCCCTCCTACGTGCTTTCCGGTGCTGCTATGAACGTTGTTTCAAACCGCGATCAGCTTGAGCATTTCCTCGAGCTGGCAGCTCACGTTTCCAAAGAACATCCGGTCGTTGTTTCGGAATTCATTGAGAATGCCAAGGAGATTGAAGTGGATGCAGTCGCAAAAAACGGTGAGATTGTGGCCTATGCGTTGTCCGAACACGTAGAATTTGCAGGGGTTCACTCAGGCGATGCCACCATCGTATTCCCTCCCCAGAAATTATACGTGGAAACCATCCGCCGTATTAAGAAAATATCCAGGAAAATAGCCAATGCCCTTGAGATAACAGGGCCATTCAACATCCAGTACCTCGCCAAGGACAACGACATCAAGGTGATCGAATGTAACCTGAGGGCATCAAGGTCGTTCCCGTTCGTCTCAAAGGTTCTGAAAACCAATCTTATCGAAATTGCAACCAAAGCCATGTTGGATGTGCCGTTTGAGAAGCCCGACAAATCACTCTTCGAACTTGATTATGTAGGTGTTAAGGCACCGCAGTTTTCCTTCCACAGGCTTCTGAATGCTGATCCGGTGCTGGGAGTGGATATGTCCTCAACGGGCGAGGTCGGATGTATCGGCGAGAACTTCTATGAGGCATTACTCAAATCCATGCTCTCAGTGGGTTACCGCATCCCGAAAAAAACCATCCTAATTTCATCCGGACCGGTCAGGGGAAAGATTGAATTACTTCAGAGCGCCAAAATGCTGATGGAAAGAGGATTCACTATTTATGCAACAGGTGGAACCCACCATTTTTTCCAGGAGAACGGTTTGGAAACAGAAAAAGTTTACTGGCCGGACGAGGAAGATATGTCGCCCAACACCCTAGAGCTGATCAGGCAAAGGAAGATCGAAATGGTCATCAATATTCCCAAGGACCATACCAACCGTGAATTATCAAATGGTTACCGGATCCGGAGAAACGCCATCGACTTCAACATCCCGCTGATCACCAATTCACGCGTTGCCAGCGCCTTTATCTACGCCATCTGCAAACTGGAAATGGACGATATTACCATCAAGTCATGGGACGAATACAAATAGAACCATCATATTTACCGGCACGATGTAGGTAAATACGATTTCCCCCCTTCCAGGATAATCATGCAATTACCGGAAAGATCCATTGAAAAAATCATTGGATCTTTCCGTTTTAATCCGCCTGTGTATTGAAAATCCAACCTGAAATCCTTATGTCAAAAAAATAATTATCGACTGTAATTTTCTGTGAAAATGCTTACTTATTGTTATCTTCGTTCAATTGATATTAACAATTATATTCAATAAGCATGGATCTATTTGAAGCTCATGATGTCACCAAATCTTATTCGAATTTTAAAGCATTATCCGAAGTCTCTATCTCGGTACCAGAAGGTACCGTTTTTGGTTTACTCGGACCAAACGGAGCAGGTAAAACAACCCTGATCCGGATCATCAACCAGATTACTTCCCCGGACAGCGGTTCTGTCTGGTTCGAGGGACGCAAGATGAAGGAAGATGATATTTACCGGATCGGCTATCTTCCCGAAGAACGCGGCCTCTACAAAAAGATGAAGGTTGGGGAACAAGCCCTGTACCTTGGGATGCTGAAAGGGCTCTCACGACGGGACGCAATGCGGGAACTGAAAATCTGGTTTGAAAAATTTGAGATCATCTCCTGGTGGGACAAGAAAGTGATGGAACTCTCCAAAGGGATGCAGCAAAAGGTTCAGTTTATCTGTACGGTGCTGCACAAACCAAAACTCATGATTTTTGACGAGCCTTTCAGCGGATTTGATCCCATCAATGCAGAACTGATGAAGGTGGAAATACTCCGCATGAAAAAAGAGGGAGCTACGATCATTTTCTCCACGCACAACATGGAATCAGTCGAAGAGTTGTGCGACCATATTGCCCTGATCGACAAATCCAAAAAAATTCTGGATGGTCCGACACTGAACATCCGTGAAAAATACAAATCCAACATCTTTGATGTTTCCTACAAGGGTGAATTTTTGAAAATCGAGCAGGAACTGAACAAAAAATACTCCATCCTGTCACACGATGAGTCTGGCAGAACCAACAGCCTTAAAATCCAGTTTTTAAATGGCAGCAACTCGGGCACCCTCATAAAAGACCTGGTTGACAATGTAGAAATTGTATCTTTCAACGAGCTGATTCCCAGCATGAATGAGGTATTCATAAAAGTAGTCAAACAAAATTCTTAATCATACGTCATGAGCAAAATAGGATTAGTACTCACCCGTGAATATACTACAAGAGTCAGGAAAAAATCATTCATCATTATGACGATCCTGATGCCGGCGCTGATGGCGGCCATGTTTATACTTCCTGCCTACTTCATGTCTCAGGACGACACCAAGGAAAGGACTATAGCTGTCTATGACGGTTCTTCCGTCCTGCTGGGACAACTGGAAAGCAACAATTACACGAAATACAAATTCATCCAGAAGGAGGATTACGAAAAAATTAAAGATCAGCTCAAAAAAACAGATTATTATGCATTGCTGGTTATTCAGCCTAATGTATTAACCACCAATACTGTGCAATTAATTTCCGCCAGCAATATTCCGTTTGATCTCAAAAGCCAGATTCAAAACAAGATCCGTGGAGTTATTGAAAAAGAGAAAATGGCTGAAGTAATCAAGCAGACTGCAATTCCGGATCTCGAGGAAAGAATCAAAGCGACCAAAACCTCCATAAGTGTTAACACTATTAAGCTTGGAGAAGGTGGGGAAGCTAAGAAAAGCTCGACTGAGATAGGAATGATACTGGGCTATATATTCGGGTTTGTAATTTACATGTTTATTCTGCTGTACGGCCAGATGGTTATGCAGGGAGTCATGGAAGAGAAGCAAAGCCGGATCGTGGAAGTTATCATTTCAAGTGTTAAGCCTTTCGACCTGATGATGGGCAAAATTATTGGCATAGCCATGGTCGGGCTTACACAACTGGCTATCTGGATTATTCTTGGGTTTGCCATTATTTCGGGAGCACGGGGATTGATGCCGGCCGGTCGCAGTGGAGCCACACAGGATATTGTTGCGCAGGCGCAGGCTGCCGGTCAGGCCGGGTCACCGGCAGAACTTGATAAAATCCAGGATATTCTTGGTATGCTGGGATCCGTGAATTTCCCTTTGATCATTGGTTGCTTTATATTCTTCTTTATTGGTGGCTACCTGCTCTACAGCTCATTGTTTGCTGCAGTGGGTTCAGCAGTGGATGCGCAGGAGGATGCACAACAGTTCATGATGCCAATCATGATGCCAATCATCCTGGCTATCCTCGTGATGATGAGTGCAATAAAAAATCCAGAGGGAGCTACTGCCTTCTGGTTCAGCATAATACCATTTACATCTCCCGTCGTTATGATGGCCAGGATTCCATTTGGTGTTCCGGCGTGGCAGCTAATCCTTTCGATGGTGCTGCTAATAATTACGTTTATTGGCATGGTGTGGGCGGCCGGAAAAATATACAGAACCGGTATATTGATGTATGGTAAGAAAACATCCTGGAAGGAGTTGGGTAAATGGCTGACATACAAATCATAAATGCAGTTATAGACCTGGGTACGAACACATTCAATCTGTTGATTGCAGAATCCCGCGGAGTGCACGGATTCAGGGTTCTGTTTGAAGAAAGAATTGCGGTCAAAATGGGCCGGGGCGGAATTCACCAGGATAAATTACTGCCTGAAGCAATGGAGAGAGGGCTAAATGCCCTTTCTCTGCATGAAATAAGCATTAAAAAATTCGGCGCCACCAAGGTGCGGCTTATCGGAACTTCTGCCATCAGGGGTGCTGCCAACAGGGCGGAGTTCATTGACCAGGTCAGAAGCCGCTTCGGGTGGGAACTGGAAGTAATCGACGGCAACAGGGAGGCTGAATATATTTTCAGCGGAACGATTGCTTCCCTCCCACCGTTGGATGAAAAATACCTTGTTCTGGATATCGGCGGAGGAAGCAATGAATTTATACTCGCTGAAGCAGGAACCATTATTTGGAAAAAGAGCTTTAACATCGGAATAGCAAGGGTTCTTGAACTGTTCCACCTGTCAGATCCTCCGGTTGAGGAGGAAATTATGGCCATTGAGAGCTGGTTTGATGACCACCTGAAAATACTGAAGGAGGTCTGCTACATGCACAAACCAGCAATTCTTGTGGGCTGTTCGGGTGCTTTCGACACCTTGATGGACATCCTGGAACAAAAAGAACCTGATACAACTGCGCGAAAATCATCCATTTTTCCGATTTCTGAATTTCACAGGATACACAGGTTGCTGATCTCAGTTAACCGTGACGGGCGTTGCCAGATCCCCGGAGTAGATAAAAACAGGGTTGAGATGATTATTATAGCTACAATTTTTATTAATTTCATTCTCCGGGAATTGAAAATCCGGGAACTGATCCATACCCATTTTTCCCTAAAGGAAGGTGTTATGCTTGAAATGTCTAACCAACCCCTGACGACTCATTAACGATGCTGAAAATCCTTGTAATAGACGATGAAAAAAGTATCCGGAATACCCTGAAGGATATTCTTGGTTTTGAGGGATACCAGGTTGAACTGGCCGAGAATGGACTGGCAGGCTCCGAAATGGCGAAATCAGCTGATTTTGATATTATCCTCTGTGACATCAAAATGCCTGAGATGGACGGTCTTGAAACACTTGAACAAATCATGCGGCACAAACCTGAATCCACGGTAGTGATGATTTCCGGTCATGGTACCATCGACACTGCTGTGGAGGCCATCAAGAAAGGAGCTTTCGACTTCATAGAGAAACCCATCGACCTCAACAGGCTGCTCATCACCCTCCGGAATGCCAGTGATAAAAATGCACTGGTGAAAGAGACAAAGATTCTAAAACAGAAAGTCAGCAAAAAATTTGAGATCATTGGTCAGTCGGCATCCATTAAGAAGGTACTGGAGATGTGCGACAGGGTAGCTCCTACCGAAGCACGTGTCCTTATTACCGGAGCCAATGGTACAGGAAAGGAACTGATAGCGCGCAGGTTGCATGAATTTTCCTCCCGTGCCGAGAACACTTTTGTGGAAGTCAATTGCGCTGCCATCCCATCTGAACTTATTGAAAGCGAACTATTCGGACACGAAAAGGGGGCCTTCACCTCTGCCATCCGCCAAAGGAAAGGGAAGTTTGAGCAGGCAGACAGCGGAACCCTTTTCCTGGATGAAATTGGTGACATGAGCCTGTCTGCACAAGCCAAAGTGCTCAGGGCTTTACAGGATAATATCATTACCAGGGTGGGCAGTGATAAACCGGTTGAAGTTAATGTACGAGTCATTGCTGCTACCAACAAGGATTTGCAGGAAGAGATCAGGATGGGCAATTTCAGGGAGGATCTATACCATCGGCTCAGCGTAATCCTGATTCATGTTCCATCCCTCGACCAGCGCAAGGATGACATCCCGGAACTTGCACACTTTTTTATAGAACAATTGTGCAACGAATATGGTCAGCCATTGAAGGAGATTACCGAACCAGCTCTCTCTATGCTGGCTCAACGAACCTGGAGCGGCAATATCAGGGAATTTCGCAATGTAATAGAGCGCCTGATCATTTTGGGAGGAAAAACGATTTCGGAAGATGATATTCTGAACTTTGTGGGGGAAAAGTAATTATGGTGCAATAACATTCAATGACAAAGGATCAATGGTTATCACCAGCGGTTCACTGTTGCTGACGGGTTCTCCGTCGACATGAAAATCGAGCTTCTTCCCACGGATCACCAGGCTCCTGGTTTCAAAAGAAGAATAGAATCGTGAATGATCAATTGTTTTTCCAAATAACCTGAATCCAAGTACAAGGGCTGCGAAAAATCCAAAAGGCTTTATAACACAAAAATTCAGGACTCCGTCACTGATACTCGCCCCCGGAGCAATGAATGCATTGTTGCCATACTGGGCTGTATTGGCAGTTGTCAGTACAAAAGCCTTATGGCTTGAAACAGTACCCTCGCATTCAACCTCATAATTTTCAGGATTGTAACTGAAAAACTCCTTGAAAACTGCTTTGATATATGGAAGCTTTCCCCTGTTGATCGATTTGGCAAAACATCGGGCGACATGATCATCAAAACCTAAACCGCAAACATTCATAAATCTGCGCCCATTGGCAATACCGGTGTCAATTTTTATCATTTTGCCGTTTAAGAGCTGGTTAATCGCCATTCGCGGTTTCATGGATATTCCGAGCTCACGTCCCAGCGCATTGCCGGATCCTGCAGGAATAAGTCCCATCGTTGCACCGGTGCCAGCAAGTGCCGATCCGACTTCATTCATGGTACCGTCTCCGCCAACCGCAACAAAAACATCAAATTTTCCGAGCCTTTTCCAAATTATTTTTCTGGCATCTCCAGGACTCCTTGTGAATAGGATCTGGCATTCAACATCCTTCATACGGCACGCATCCTCAATCAGCTGAAGGAAACTTCTCCGCTCACCTACCCCGGCAATTGGATTCAGCAAAAAAAGGTACCGCATTTTTTTTTCCTTTTTTGAAGATTCACTTTCGACTATTTCACCTTGCTTCCCGACCATTCATGCTAGTTATATGCCTGAAAATTTCAGCCAATTTGTCTGCAAAGATAATTTACGCATTCCAAGTAATGGTTTTTACGGGAAGAAAAATTTGATTTTTTGTACGGTTTCAGCATATTTGATATTTATCCTATTTTAAGTAACTAGGATAAATGTTGTTAGAGCCTATAAATCAATAGTTTAAACAATAATAGTTATTAACAATTGTTAATAACTCATGTTAAAACATCGTTGGTATAAAACTCTGAAAAAAGTTGCAAATAGGGTACCAGTTGTATTACATTTGATTCATCAGGTCAGCCATAAAGGGTCGCCCAAAAATGGTGGAAGAGGCCGAAAGTTCTTAATTGAATTGGAAGCCAAATCGAACGGGTCGCAAGACCTGCGCCACAGATGGGTCGGAGTTCAGGCCGGCAAGGAGCAATCCGATGCAGGCCGGACAACCGCGAGGTGCCAGGTGTTCTTTTAAATGTTGTAGCAAGAAGGTCGAAGATTGAAGGTTCGTAAGTTCCGGGAGATTTTCGAGGGAAATCTTCTCTCGCCAGAGAGAGTGCCCGCAAGGGCAGGAAAGTACTCCGGATGTTTGTTGATTGAAAGATTGATTTGTCATCCGACTGATTGCACCCGCTCCGCACCGGTTGCTGCAAAGCATCCAGGAAGGAGATTTCGCAAAGGGAAACCGAAAGGAGAACCGGAACGGATGCCCTTGGGAGTCGCCGTCAAAAGCGAGGACGAAAGGCAGGAAGCCGAAGATGCACGGTCAGGTCGCAAGACCAGGTCGGCAACGTACGGCCGGCATACAAAGAAGACACCGAGCGTTCTTAAGGTAGTTGAAGTTTGAAGTGCAGAACAGAACATGGCGCAAGTCGTGGGAGTTCTGGGAGAAATCGAAAGTCGCAAGACCTGGAAAGTATCCGGTAGGCACATCCGTCGCAAGATGGAAATGCCAAAAATTCTTCAGACAACTCCCTTCCGGAAGGTATCCGCAAGGAAACCGAAAGGAGAGCCGGAAATTGCCGCCGTAACAGGTTGTAATGGATGGTTTAGGGTCAGGAAGCAGGAACAGGGTGAAAGCCGCGGGAATGCAGAGAGGCCAGCCGAAATAACCGTAGCCTGGCGCCACGACAAGTTCGCTTGTCGAGGAAGGATGGGAACAAATTCAAAAGATTTGTTCCCATTTGTGTTTTTATACGGTTCAAACATCAATTTGCCGGAGCAAGAATCCTTCAAACCGACAAAAACAGAGTTGCCAAACTTTCTGCTGTTGCCAAATCCAACATCTGCGCTATATCTGCTATCCGGAAGTCGAAAACTTAAAGGTCCATTTCGGTTTTCCCTTTTTAACTTGTGATATATTAATTAGATTTGTCTGGAATCAATTAGTAACTCCTACTTTCTGACATTATGCCAAAATTAACTATTGTACGTATGCACCGTACTGGTCTTGCCTTGCTGACACTTTCACTGGTTCTTCTGCTAACAAATCACCCATCATTTTCCCAGGGACGCCTGGTCAGGGGTGAAGTGTGGAAAGAATACACCCTATCCGACAAAAAAGCAGATTTCTACGTCGCGAAAAACGGGAACGACAACTGGTCCGGGAAACTGCCGGATCCGAATCAAGCCGGTACAGACGGCCCCTTTGCCACCCCTGGTAAAGCTCAGAAAGCTGTCAGGACGTTGAAGAGTAAACTCTATCTCCCCAAAAAGCCTGCCCTCGACAAGCGGTTCATCGGTTCTCCCCATCCTTTCGGCAAAGGCAATGACATCCTCGTACTTATCAGGGATGGCGTGTATTCATTGGACAGCACAATGGTATTTAATGCGGCAGATGGAGGTGAACGTATTGAAACAGAACTACCTACAGGGGCTTTTGAATACCACCAGCTAAAAGATTATTACGTTACGTACGCCTCTTATCCGGGAGAAAAAGCAACTATTTCAGGTGGTGAAAAAATAACCGGCTGGAAGAAACTGGATAAAACCAAATGGCAGGTCCGGCTCGATGTGGAGGAGGTTAAGGAAATATTTGCCAACGGGCAGCGACAAACCCTGGCAAGAACTCCCAACAAAGGATTTTTCTTTACCGATGGTCAGCCGACTGAGCCTGATTATTTCAGATTTAATCCGGGTGATCTAAAAAACTGGAAAGATCTTGAAACAAACCGAATTCACATGGTTGTCAGGTGGGGTGGCATTCATTCTTCACTCACCAGGGTAGATGAAAAAAATCGGACAGCCTACCTTAAGAATCCCGATGAGGAATTACTCAATGTCCCTCCCAGGTATTACGTCGACAATATGTATGCGCTGCTTGACAGTGCCGGGGAGTGGTTTTTTGATCAAAAAACAAAATTACTGACTTACATTCCCGACAAAGGCATTGATAACCCCAACCAGGCCACGATCCTCCTGCCAAAAACGGCAGGACTTATCAAAGCCGCCGGCAGCAGGGAAAAGCCACTAAGGAATCTCCGATTTTACAACCTTGCCTTTTCTTCAACCCTGCCGGGAGGGAAAAGTACAATTGATTTTACCTATGCCAAAAATTGTGAAGTTCTGAAGAACACCATTGAAAATGTGAGCCAGACCGCTATCTTTTTCGGAGAAGGATCCTATCACAACATCATTGGCGACAATGTAATACAAAATATTACCGGATCAGGAATTGCCGTATTTGGCTCCCCTATCCCGAATCAATGGGCAGACCTTGTAAGCGACAACATTGTAACCCGGAACGAGATAACAAACCTAAGGCCCGCCATGGTCGGCATCAGGACAGCCAATGCTCTCCGAACAACCATTGCCAGGAATTATGTCAGTAACACCGGAAGTTACGGAATTACGGTTGGCTCATGGCCGAATGTCGAAGAAACCAGTGATGGCAGTCATCTCGTTGAATTCAACCATGTCTCCTTTACAAATATGGCGAGGGATGATGAAGGGGCTATTGCAGTTTACGGTTTAAGTCCGGGATCTGTTGTCAGGGAAAATCTTATCCATGATGTAAAACCAGCCGCCACCAATGAGAATGTCGGACTTTTCTTCCAGAATATGGCATCCGGCTGGACCCTCAGCAATAACATCATGTTCGGACTCAAACAAGCCGAAATGAAATTGTGCGCCGCTTACCTGGAAAACAATAGCTATACCGGTAATCACCAGATCGAAAGGCCAGAAACTGAACCTGAAAAAATTATTGAAGGGTTGCCCGACTTCAGGTTCAGTGAATTGAAAGTTCTTGCAGAAGAAGGATTAATAACCGGCAGCAGGATAAGGTTCACTGCTGAAGTACTCAACGCCGGATCCACCGGGAACATGCAGGTCCCACTCTATATTGACGGAATAACAGCAGTTCAGCAGCTCTTCCCAGTTATTTCAGGGAACCGGCGCAAGGCAGAATTCTCTTACCAGTTTTTCAATCCGGGCAAGCATACTGTCGCGATTGGAAATACAACAGAACAAACGATCGAAGTATCAGGAGAAGCCATCCATGTATTATACAGCAATCTCAGGACTGAAGTTGCAGAAATGCCCCTGGGTGACTCGCTCAAAGTTAGTGCAGAAATTAAAAACACATTGCCGGAACCTCTCAGTCAGGCGGTTAGTTTTATAGCGGATGGCAGAATTATTGTAACAAGGAACATTTTATTCCGTGCCAATGAATTAAAAACCGTTACTTTCAGTCTCCTTCCTGAAGCAGGAAACCATGAGGTTACCATCGGAAATCATCCCCCGCTGAAAGTCAGGGTTTATCCGCTGAAAAAAATAATCTTTGGTCAGAAAGACCTGCAAACTTTTTGCTCCTCCACCGCTAAACCCTGCCAATACGAATACAGCACGGAAAAGAACAGCTACAGCATTACTGCCAGGGGAACTGATTTCCTGCATGCAGAGGATTCATACGGCACCATCTACCTTCCAAAGGCAGTAAAAGGAAATTTTGTTGCCACTGTCAGGATCGTTGAAATGGGGAAAGATGTTAGCGACTGGTTCCGTTTTGGAATTTTCGCAAGGAACGACCTTGTAAAGGACGAGAAAACGGGTAAGGGTACCGCAGGTTCCTTCCTGATGTTTTCAACCCCAAAACGCAACGGTGCCCAATGGGATGAATTTGGAGACGGATCGATGCACAATTCCAAAAGTATGAACTACAACCTTGAAAACCCATTCCCTGTCTGGTTGAAGGTTGTGCGACACCAGGACAGGTTTTCAGGTTACTATAGCCTCGATGGTAAATCCTGGGTATTGTGCCGCGAATCAGGAGATATTGCAGGACTGGCAAAAACACTGGATATCGGACTTGCAGCAGGATCGAACGACCAAAAATCATCCATGGTAAGGTTCGAAGATTTCCAGATTTGGATAGAGCAGGAAAAATAGAAAATCACAGCTCCAATTGTGGAATTAGCTTCATTCCGGGGCTTCTGAAATTTCAATACTGGCAGCACAGGTACCAGTGACGGAATACGCTTTGCCATTCCCGTTACTGCAGGTGAGTATGCTCAGGGGCTCTCCACGCATCCAACGGCAGGATTACCTGATGTCCCCCTACCGGTAAAGATTGGCAAGATCTGAACCCGAAAGCTCGACAATGAAATCGGCTATCTTCTCAGAAATGAACTGGTAAAATATTTTTCCCTTCTCCGCACTGGCCTTCGCCGGGTTACCGATTCCTGTATCTTCAGTCACCTGGCTCCATCTTCTCTCTGCCCAGGCCCATCCCTCGTTCAGTGCACTTATGGCGAATTTCCTGGCATGCCCGTCTCCCGCCTCCTGCAAAGACAACACCAGTTCCGGGTACAGATGAAGCATCAGGCTGGTCTCTGCCTCTCCTGCATGTTCTCCAAGATCATCGAAAAACTGTTCTGCTCCGGGAATCCTGAACCAGTTGCATTGTGTCAATAGCATCTCCGGGAATAAAAGGTTCAATTCACGGATGTGTTGCTTGAAATCATTACCGCCATGTGTATTCAGAATCACAAATTTTCGGATCGACTGGCGGTTGAGAACTGTAATCAGGTCCTTAAGTATTAAAAACTGTGTACTCGGGTTGAGATTCAGGTCGAGCCGGATATCAGGCTGTCCTGTATTAACTCCAAAAGGAATCGCAGGCAGTACCATTACGCTGGCACCTTTTTGCTGTGCCAGTTTTGCTGTATCTGAGGCCAACCTGGTTGCAATGTAATTATCAGTGCCATATGGCAGATGGTAATTGTGTGCTTCGGTTGCTCCCCAGGGCAGTATCGCGACTTCGGGACTTCTCCCTTTAAGGTCTTTCCAGTTGGTCTCTTCCAGGATATAGGATTTCATTGCTCGAAAAAATTATATTTCCTGCAAAGTAAATTAATTTGAACCAGAAGCATATCAGGCATTCAGTAAGATTAGAGTTTAGGGCAAAAATTTTCGACCCTTATGCCTGGTCAATCAATCAGCCAAAAGTACCCGCCGTAAGGATCCAGATGCTTCACCCCGATGCATCGGAGAATTCCGGAAAGCCGGAAGCCGCTTTTCAATTCCCTTGTGCAACAATTAATTTACTACCTTTTTTTCGGGGATTTGCCGACCTGAAAACCAGGGATTATCAGTTTCATACAGATCGGGGGAAGGTGATCATGGCAATTTCATTTTTAATGAATATATTTCGGCTAATTATCCAAACTACTTAACAATTCAACTTTTTCAAGATGAGTATCAATTTCAAGACCTTGAAAGTCCTGGCAGTGCTTTTGCTTGTCAGCACTTTCGTCAGGAGCCAGGTAATCCTGCCACCTTTTTTCAACTGTAACATGGTTCTGCAGCAAGGAATTCCCATACCGGTTTGGGGCTGGGCCTCTCCCGGCGAAAAGGTGAGTGTTACCTTTAACAACAAAACAGTCACCACAAAGGCTTCCAGGGAAGGCAAATGGAGCGTTACTCTTCAGTCTATGAATTATGGAGGGCCTTACAACATGGTGATCAAGGGAAAAAATCTTCGTACCATCGAGAACATCCTGATTGGCGAAGTCTGGATATGTTCAGGACAATCCAACATGGAATTCAACCTTTCTTCCGCTCTCAATGCTGAGGCAGAAATCGCTGCCTCCAGCTATCCTGAGATCCGATTGTTTACGGTAAAAAAACGCATAGCAAAGACACCACAGGAAAACCTGGAAGAAGGAGACTGGTGGGAATGTTCGCCGGTTTCTTCACCTCGTTTCTCGGCTGTTGCCTACTTTTTCGGACGTGCGCTTTACCTGAAACTCAAAGTTCCTATCGGACTGATCAATACATCCTGGGGAGGTACCGTGGCAGAAACATGGACCAGTCCGGATGCCATTGAAAAAAATCCGGATTTCGCTCCAATGCTTGAAAACCTGAAAAAGATCGACCTTAATGAATATGCCAGGAGTGCTGAAAAAGAACTTCGTACACGTTTCAATGAATATTCAGTTACCGACCAGGGAACCAAAGACAACCAACCTGTCTGGGCAGCAGCAGACCTCGACGATCAAACCTGGAAAACCATGCCTGTTCCCGGGTACATTGAAAGAAACGGACTCGTCGGTGTCGATGGTATTGTATGGTTCAGAAAAACAGTACAGGTGGATGCCGCACTAGCCGGCAAAAAAGCTACCCTGGAATTGTCCAAAATCAATGATTCTGATGCTACCTATGTCAATGGAGTAAAAGTAGGTGCAACCGAACTTAAGGCAGATGTCATGCGTAGTTATGTTATTCCGGAGGGAGTGCTGAAAGCAGGAAACAACAACATTACCGTCAGGGTGGAAGATATAGGTGGAAGTGGTGGTCTTTACGGTGATCCAAGTGACATCAAAATTGTTGCCGGCTCACAGAGCATCCCCCTGGCAGGCGACTGGAAATACAAAATCGGGGTTTTGAACGTTAACAATGCCGCACTTGGTCCAAATACCTTCCCGACCCTGCTGTACAACGGCATGATAAGTCCTCTGGTACCTTATGGAATAAAAGGTGCCATCTGGTACCAGGGTGAAGGAAATGCCAGCAGGGCCTTCCAGTACAGGCGCGTATTCTCAGATATGATCAAGGACTGGAGGTCCCATTGGAACTCAGAGTTTACCTTCCTGTTTGTTCAGCTTGCCAATTTTATGAAAGCAGACAGCGTTCCATCTGAAAGTTCGTGGGCCGAGCTGCGTGAAGCCCAGACCATGGCACTCTCCCTGCCCAAAACAGGTATGGCCTCGGCGATTGATGTAGGAGATGCAGTGCATATTCATCCCAAAGACAAACAGACTGTTGGTAAACGGCTCGCCTTGTCAGCCCTGAAAGTGGCTTACAACCAACCAATTGAAAATCTGGGTCCGGTCTATAAAAACATGAGCATCAAGGGAAATAATGTGGAGATTACGTTCGACCATGTTGGATCCGGACTGAAAGTCAAGGATAAATACAAATACCTGAAAGGTTTCACGGTTGCCGGAAACAATCATAAATTCTATTGGGCAAAGGCCATCCTCACAAACAACAACACCGTGGTGGTCAGCGCTCCTGAAGTTTCCGAACCGGTGGCGGTAAGGTATGGCTGGGCTGACAATCCTGATGATGCAAATCTTTACAACAGCGAAGGACTACCTGCTGATCCTTTCAGAACCGATAAGTGGAAGGGAAAAACCGAATAAAAATTGGCATAAAACAGAAGGGGAGATTGCGTTTTTTGCAATCTCCCCTTCTGTTTTATGCCAATTGAACAATTATTTCTCGAAGGTCCTCAACAGTTTGATTTCTTCAGCCCACAGAGTTTCATCCGGGGTTTCAAGAATGATGGGAATATGATTAAACCGTTCGTCCTGCATGATCATTTTAAAGAGTTCCATACCTATCAGCCCTTTCCCTACATTGTCATGACGATCCACCCTTGAACCCAACTCCTTCTTGGAGTCATTCAGGTGCATGCCCCTGAGGTAGCTGAACCCTATCACATCCCCGAATTTGCTCCATGTCCGGTCATATTCTTCCCTCACCCTCAGGTCGTATCCAGCAGTAAAAGTGTGACAGGTGTCAATGCATACACCTACCCTGGATTTGTCTTCAACCTGTGAAATGATCTCGGCAACCTGCTCGAACACATATCCAAGATTGGACCCTTGCCCTGCAGTATTCTCAATCACAGCAGTCACACCTTTGGTTCGCTCCAGTACAAAATTTATCGATTCAGCAATGGTGGTAAGGCATTTGGATACCTCTATCTTTTGCAGATGACTGCCCGGGTGAAAATTCAACAGTTTCAGTCCCAGTTGTTCGCACCTCTGCATCTCATCCAGAAAGGCTTCCCTGGATTTTTCCAGTGGCTCCTGCTCAGGGTGACCGAGGTTGATAAGATAACTGTCATGCGGAAGAATCATTTCAGGCAGAAAACCGTGTTTCCCGCAATTCTCCCTGAACGCTTCTATGCTTTTCCCTGTTAATGGCGGTGAACTCCACTGTCTCTGGTTCTTAGTGAAAAGTGCGAAGGCATTGGCACCTATCGCGCCAGCATTGACCGGGGCATTTTCCACTCCCCCTCCTGCACTCACATGTGCTCCAATATACTTCATTCTGAATATGTATTACAGTAAAAAAAATCAAAAAAACTTTAGAAGGACGAAAGAGATCTGTAACAAATTGAATATTAATACTTTTCAGACAATGGATTCAAATTATGACTTTCCAAACCGAATGAGTACCATTTTTTCTTTTCTGTTACCCTTTATACGAGGTTGTCATTAAAGTGTTGAAGATAATTGAAAAAATAATCGGATATTCGTATGTAGATTAACTAAACTTCAATCCTGTTATGAAACTGAACAGATTATTCCTACTTACCACACTCGTGATTATCTGCAGTGTACAATCCTTTGCGGCGGATAAAGCCCCGAAAGCAAAAACAGACTCCGTCAAAACAGGCTGGAACTTCGGTGCTCTGCCGGCCGTTTCCTTTGACACCGACCTGGGATTTCAATACGGTGCCCTGGTGAATTTCTTTGATTACGGAAATGGCAAGCGATTCCCCTCCTACAACCACTCCCTCTATTTTGAGGTGTCCCGCTTCACCAAAGGCAGTGGGGTGTACAGGTTCTATTACACCTCAGATCAACTGATTAAAAATATGGATTTGTCCTTCGACATGACCTACCTGACCGACCAGGCGCATGATTTCTATGGTTTCAATGGTTTTGAATCAGTTCTGAACAAGGAATGGGTCGATCAGGATTTTTTGGACGATGGGTACAAGACCCGGATGTTTTATAAATTCGATCAACGGCAGTTCCGGTTTAAGGTAGACCTGCAACATAAGATTGGAGATTCCCCTTTTAAATGGGTGGCAGGTGCCAACCTGCAGAATTTCTCAGTCGCCTCCGTTGACCTTGAGAAACTAAATAAAAACCAAAGCGGAGCAGATGTGCTTCCCGATGTTCCCGGATTGTATGAAAAATATATTTCATGGGGCATAATCTCCCCCCAGGAGGCCGACGGGGGCTTCGTTCCTGAGTTGAAAGGCGGTATCGTTTATGATACCAGGGATATTAAAGTAAACCCGATGAAAGGTGTTTGGACAGAGGCAATCATAACAACTGCCCCAAAGTTCCTGGGTGCTGAATCCGGTTTTACAAGGTTCTCACTGACACACAGGCAGTACTTCACCCTGATCAAAAATGACCTTTCTTTTGCCTACAGGCTCGGTTGGCAACAGACCATCGGCGGGAGTGTCCCATTCTATTTTCAGAATCAGATGATTACCACCGTGATGACCGGTTATGCCACCAACGGACTTGGAGGCTCAAGGTACCTGCGCGGTGCCAAAAGAAACAGGGTATATGGCGATGGTGTCGCTTATGGAAATTTTGAACTAAGGTGGAAATTTGCCCGGATGAACTTCATCAACCAGAAATTCTACTGGGGACTGAATCTCTTCACGGATATCGGCCAGGTAACAAAGAAGATTGATTTCAGAGTTCCCGTGTCAGTTGGCACTGCAGGAGAAACTGTGGGTGATTATTTTAAGCCCGGTACTGAAAAAATGCATGGTACTTATGGTATGGGCATTCGCCTGGCCATGAACCAGAATTTTGTAATCGCATTTGATTATGGTAAGGCAATGAACGACCAGGATGGCGATTCCGGCGTGTATATCGGGTTGCACTATCTATTTTAAACCCAGCCTTGTCGCTGGAATATCTTAATGAACCAATTGACTTGTTTTCAATGGAAATAAGTCAATTGGTATCCCTTCAAATAAACAAAAATGAGAACAGCCTTAGTTGCCGGGGCCTCCGGATTGGTTGGGTCTGCACTGGTCAGCCAGCTGCTCCTGTCCCCTCAATACAGCCGGGTAATCATCCTGGTAAGAAAAAAATTCTATCCTGATCACCCGAAACTCGTTCAGCAGGAGGTTAATTTTGAACAGCTTGAAGACTTGCAGCTCAATTTTAAGGTCACTGATGCCTATTGCACCCTCGGGACTACCATCTCAAAAGCGGGAAGCAGAGCGGCATTCATTAAGGTTGACCATGACTATGTATGTTCTTTTGCCGGATTGGCACTAAATTTTGGTGCTTCACGCTGTGTTGTGGTAAGCTCCATGGGGGCAAACTCCTCTTCCTCAATTTTTTACAACAAAGTAAAAGGATTGGCCGAGGAAGATCTGAAAAAGGCAGGCTTTCCCCGACTGGTCATTGTCAGGCCCTCCCTGCTCCTTGGACCGCGGACCGAAAAAAGAGCAGGCGAAAAATTCGCTGCCTGGTTCATGAAAGTTCTGGATTTTATGATACCCCCCAAATACAAGGCAATTCACGTCAATAAGGTCGCAGCCAAAATGATTGAATCATCCCAATCGGATGAACCAGGCATTTTTATCCTGGAATCAGACAAATTGCATTGATCTGTATGCCGTTCAAGGTGTTGCATCTGCTGATTGAAATGGAGATGCCATCCGGACAGTCCACAATCTGTTGATACCTGAAATATTTGCCGATTTTTGATCTGCTTTCAGTCCGCTCTCCAGACACATATTTGTATCTTTGTAATTATCACGACCAACAGGTCTTCAAATATTCTACGCCATGTCCGATTTCATTTACCAAAAACCTTTTCCGATACAAAAGGATACCACAGAGTACCGCTTACTTACCAAAGATTTCATACAAACCATTGAAGCAGACGGCCGGAAAATTCTCAGGATAGCCCCCGAAGGACTGGAATTATTGGCCCGGGAGGCCTTTGCAGATGTATCCTTCTACCTGAGGTCGGCTCACCTGGAGAAGCTTTCACACATCCTGAAGGATTCCGATTCCAGCGACAACGATATCTTTGTTGCCTATACCATGCTGCTTAACCAGGTGGTGGCGGCGGAAGGAGAACTTCCCACCTGCCAGGATACAGGAACCGCAATAGTTATCGGAAAAAAAGGTGAAAATGTGTGGACCGGGGGTGACGATGCAAAAGCACTTTCCAGAGGAATTTATGACACCTACCGGGACCGCAATCTGCGTTATTCTCAGGTAGTTCCGCTCACCATGTTTGAAGAGAAAAACACCGGCAACAACCTTCCCGCCCAGATCGACCTGTATGCTGCTGAAGGAAGCAGCTACGAATTTCTCTTCATCACCAAGGGAGGCGGCTCGGCCAACAAGACCTACCTCTACCAGATGACCAAATCACTGCTGAACGAAGAATCCCTGACCAAATTCATCAAAGAAAAGATAAAAGACCTCGGGACCTCTGCCTGTCCGCCCTATCACCTGGCAGTTGTCATTGGAGGCACCTCCGCTGAGGCGACCCTTGCCACCGTCAAAAAAGCATCTGCAGGCTATTTTGATCATCTTCCGGTATCCGGCAACGATGGCGGACAGGCCTTCAGGGACCTTGAATGGGAAAATAAAATCATGGATATCTGCCAGAAAAGTGAAATCGGCGCCCAGTTTGGCGGGAAGTATTTTGTCCACGATGTGCGCGTGATCCGCCTGCCGCGACATGCAGCCTCCTGCCCTGTCGGCATTGGGGTAAGCTGTAGCGCAGACCGGAACATCAAGGCAAAAATTACCGCTGACGGTATTTTCCTCGAACAGCTGGAAACCCATCCGGAAAAATTCCTTCCAAAAACAGCACCATTCCTCCAACCCTCCGTCGAAATTGACCTTGACAGGCCTATGGAGGAAATTCGCAGCGAACTGTCGAAATATCCTGTCAAAACGCGTTTGAGCCTCAAAGGAACACTGGTCGTAGCCAGGGATATAGCCCATGCCAAAATCAAGGAGATAATTGACAAAGGTGGTGAGATCCCCGAATACTTCAAAAAGTACCCGGTTTACTATGCCGGACCTGCTAAAACGCCGAAAGGAATGGCCTCCGGAAGTTTTGGCCCGACTACTGCCGGCCGGATGGACAGCTACGTGGAGCAATTCCAGTCCATGGGGGGCTCCCTGATCATGCTGGCCAAAGGAAACCGCTCCAACCAGGTCACTGAAGCCTGCAAGAAGTACGGCGGCTTTTACCTGGGCTCTATCGGAGGACCTGCAGCCATACTTGCCAAAAACAGCATCAAATCGGTGGAAGTGATCGATTTTCCCGAACTGGGAATGGAAGCTGTAAGAAAAATTACCGTGGTGGATTTTCCAGCATTTATTATCGTCGACGACAAAGGGAACGACTTCTTTGCCGCCTTGAAATAACCAGGTTCTGCCGGGAAAAGAATGACCCAATTTCGTATTTCCAATTAACCCTCAACCTTCAATGAAGAAAATTTTAATCGTACATGCTCATCCCGAGCAACAATCTTTTTGCTCAGGATTAAAAGGGATTTCTGAGCAATATTTTACCGAACGCGGAGATATTGTCAAGGTAAGCGACCTTTATGCCATGAGGTTTGATCCTGTTGGAGACCGGCGGGATTTCACTTCCATCAGCAATCCGGATTACTTCAAATATCAACTGGAGCAGATGAACGCGTGCAAGACTGATGGTTTTACCGTTGAGTTAAAGGCTGAAATGGACAAACTGGTCTGGTGCGATATTCTTATCTTCAATTTCCCTCTTTGGTGGTTTGGC
>CAZDLO010000050.1:3037-25238 GCA_964506325.1 uncultured Tangfeifania sp. | reverse complement strand
GGTTTCCCCCGGCTCTCCCCAACGTCTCTTTTTGGATCTGCGCAAAAGTCTCTTCATTCACGAATTCAACGAGATATCTTCCGGGAAGGCTTCCGATAGGGACTCCCATGATCCGGTCAGCAGATGGATTCGTAAAAATGAACCGTTCTTCTTTGTCAACTATTACAAGCCCTTCTCCCTGCAGTTCAACCAGCTTCCTGTATCTCTCTTCACTATCTTTCAGGGAAACTTCCATCTCCTTTCTGCGTGAAATATCCGTGATAGAAATCACGATCTGTTCGAGCAGGTTGTCGAAGAACACGGACATTAATCCTACCCTTACCTCACCGTTCTTTTTGTTGAACTTGAATTCATAATTGTTTGGAACCCGTGAGGACTGCTGAAGCCGGAGCTTATTGTATTCGGTCAGTCGGGAAAGTTCTGATTCCGGCACCAGTCTTGACCAGCTTTTCCCAACGACATCTTCCTCTGTAAATCCCGTCATCTGGGTATAGGCATCATTCACCTTTGAGATGGTATTGTCGGGTTCGATGATCAGGATGGCAGATGAATTGTTTTCAAAGATGGTTCTAAACCTTAATTCGCTGGTCTCTAGTGCTTTCCTGGTTTTGGATAATTTATGGTCTAAAATCCTCGACAAGGAGAATATTACAAACAACAGGATTGGAATTGCCAGGATGATTTTGGCGGCGATTAAAACTATCTGGCTTTGACTGGTGGCCAAAAACCAGGTATTGAGCAGGCTGTCAAGAACAATCATGATGAACATCAGTGGCAGCAAAGACATTAACAACCGGTTTTCAACGGTGCTTTTACTAAACAGGCTCTGAAAAAAGGAATACATGAATAGTTTTATTGGTCAGAGAATCTTAAGTAAAAATATTTAATCATGGTTTTTATCCTTCAGCGAAGATATAAATAGTTCTGTTGTTTAAAGTTTAAAGCTGAGAACTTTTTACCTGTAAATTAAAAAAAAGCCTATTCATCTGTATTCTGCCAGTAACTTTTAAGTACCTGATTGTCAAAATTTTATCTCACACGAAACAAACAATTACCAGGATGCGAAAAATGTAACTCCGATTAGATATATTTGGCGTTCAATTAAATCATTGGATACTATGCATAAAATACTGTTGATTTTGGCTGTGTCACTTATCTTATTCTCCTTCAAAAGCGATAAAAACGCCTACATGATTTTTGATTCCAAGGGGAAGGCATGTCATTATTCCAAAATGCTTGAACAGGCAAAAGAGGCCGATGTGGTTTTGTTCGGGGAGCAACACGATAACCCTATTAATCATTGGCTCGAGCAGGAGCTTACCAAGGACTTGTACGAAGCAAAGAAAGATAAGCTTGTGATGGGTGCTGAAATGTTTGAATCTGATGATCAGGTTGTTGTCAATGAATATCTTTCAGGTTCCATCTCTGAGAAAACCCTGAAAGACGAATGTAAGCTTTGGACAAATTTTCCAAGCGATTATAAACCACTTCTTGATTTTGCCAAGAAGAACAAGGTTCACTTTGTTGCAACCAACGTTCCCAGGAGGTATGCGAACATGGTTTATACCAGGGGATTGGAGAAGCTTGACAGTGTGGAGCAGGAAGCCAGAAGATGGATCGCACCGCTGCCTATTGCTTATGATAAAACACTTAAATGTTACCAGGATATTTTCAATGCAGCGAAAGGACACGGTGGGGAGAATCTTCCAAAATCCCAGGCCATCAAAGATGCCACCATGGCTCATTTCATCCTGAAGAATTTATCTTCCGGACAAACATTCATTCATTACAACGGTTCTTACCACAGCGATAATCACACGGCTATCGTATGGTACCTTACCCAGGCCCGACCCGGTATCAGGATTTTAACAATTGGCTCGACTGAGCAGGATTCGGTAGATGATCTTTCAAAGGAAAATGAAGGGTTGGGGGATTTTGTACTGGTTACCCCGGCATCAATGAGTAAGAGTTACCGTCCTTAAGCGGCATTTCCCGGGAATCTTTCTTTTAGGTATCCTGTAGAACAATAATAGTTATGAAGGTCCAGCTTGAAAGGATACAAACGACAAATCACAGGCATTATAGTGATATCCTGAAACTATACCTTTCTTCTTTTCCAAAAGAGGAGAGGAGGGATACCGATTCTCTGGCAGCGGTTCTTCGCGAGCCGAATATGCATTTTTGTTCAGTTATTGCCGGTGAGCAGGTGGCAGGGATGGTTGTTTACTGGAAATTCGACAGTTATTTGTACATCGAACATCTGGCTGTCATGCCGGAAAATCGCGGACAAGGTATTGGGAGCCTGGTTTTGAAAATTCTTCAGGAGATGAAATATCCGGTGCTGTTGGAGGTGGAAATGCCTTATGATGCGGCAAGCCGGCGCAGGATTGAATTTTATTCGAGGGCCGGCTTCCATCAATTGCCGGTTATTTACTTCCAGCCACCCTACCGGGAGGGGGAAGAGCTACTGCCAATGATGCTGTTTTCGGATATTTCCGGATGGGCACACGAAATTCTAGATCAATGTATTGCAGAGTTCCAGTTTCATGTTTATTTCAAAGGGATTACTCAACACCCGTAATCTCATAATTCATAACTCAATATCAATTTATCATGATGAAAAAACTCAAAACTATATGCCTGATCCTGATGATCGGATTTCCGGCATTACTCTCAGCCAGGGATTTGCATTTTAAAAATGGAGAATTTAAGATTATTCAGTTTACAGATACCCATATAGACTACGAAAATGGTCCCAATGATCCGGTATTTGATCTGATAAAGGAGATTGTAACAGGAGAGCACCCAGACCTGGTTATCTTTTCCGGTGATATAGTTGTGAAGGAAGGTCCACTGGAGGTTTATCAGCGAATTGAGGCACTTTGTGCCTCTCTGCAGGTGAAATGGGCCGTGGTACTTGGAAACCACGATGAAGAGTACGGCACTTCCGGCGTTGAAATAGTCGAGATGCTGAAAAAATTTCCGAACTGTCTGACAACCAGGAAGGCGGGGATTAAAGGTGCTTCCAATTTTGTACTTCCCATCCTCGGTGAGAACAATAAAACCAAGGCTGTCATCTATGGGCTGGATTCCAACTCTTCCAGTAAGATCGAGGATAGGGTAGATGGTTACGACTGGTTTGGATTTGACCAGATTGCCTGGTACCAGAAAACCAGCGCCGGCTTTGCACGGGATAATGGAGGAAAGCCGCTGCCCTCACTGGCCTTTTTCCATATTCCTTTTACCGAATACAACGACGCCTGGATTAAAAACCCGGACACTCGTGTTGGAGTGAAAAATGAGCAGGTATGTTGCCCGGATGTTAATTCAGGAATGTTTACCGCTATGGTTGAATGCAATGATGTGATGGGAACCTTTACTGGCCATGATCATGTCAACGATTATATTGGAGTGTTAAATAACATAGCCCTTGCTTACGGCCGTTGTTCCGGGGGTGAAAATGCCTATGGTGAATTACCTGACGGAGGCCGGGTGATTGTGCTTAAAGAGGGCAGGCGCTCTTTTGATACCTGGATTCATGAGAAGGGAGGCAACATCGTTTACCGCTGCAGCTACCCTGAGTCTTTTGCCAAAAAGGAGCAGAAGAAACAGTGATCAGGTAGCCTTGTTCTTTTGGAAATGTTGGGAGTCGCCCCATTCCCCGAAGCCAATCTCTCCGTCAGCCAATGAAATCCTGGCATCCAGGCAACCTGAGCATTGCTCCGGTTCCTCGTCAACGCATGGTTTATTGTTGTACAAACGGTAATTGCCCCTGTACTTGGCGGGAGTGATATTAGGCATGATTATATTGGCCCCTGCCTTAACCGCTTTCTCCCTGCCCAACGGGTCGACAGACTGCAAGGCTGTTGTGGCAGCAATATTGATATCTGGCATCATCAGTCGGAGGATGGCAACCATCTTCAGCGACAGGTTAAACCTTTCCTTTAGCGAAAGTAATCCCTCGTTCTGAGTTTTAAGTGGAGTGTCGTCATGTTCGATATATGGTCCCATGCCGGCCATGTCGATGTCGAATTCCCTGAAAAAGAGGAGGTCATTGGCAAGGTCCTCCATGGTTTGAAATGGCGTACCAATCATTACTCCAGTACCAGTCTGAAAACCAATTTTTTTTAGGTTGTGAAGGGCATTCAGCCTGTTCGCATACAAATGCTGTCCATCTTCAGGATGCAGTTTTCTGTACAATCCGGGATTGCTGCTTTCAATGCGTAAGAGATAGCGGTGTGCTCCGGCTTCGAACCACCTCCTGTATACCTCAGCGGTTTGTTCACCCAAAGAAAGAGTGATGCCCAGCTTGTTGTCGCTCAGGGACTTGATCTGTTTCACCAATCTTTCTATTCGGTTGATAAAGATTTCATTGGTGACTTCACCCGACTGAATGACAATGGAGCCGAACTTTTCCCTGAGGGCAAAGTCTGCTGCATCAATAACTTCAGCATCGGTCATGTTGTATCTGCAGACAGCGGTGTTGGATTTGCGTATTCCGCAATAGAGACAATCCTTTTCACAGACATTCGACATTTCGATCAAGCCGCGGAAATAGACTTTCTTCCCGATGGTTTGTTCCTTTACTTCACCTGCTTTCTTTAGAATATACATGCCATCGCTTCCAGTTGATGTGAGCAATCTAACCAGGTTTTGGCTTGAAAACAGCCTGTTGTCAATGATTTCCCTTACCGTTGGCATATTGCAAAGATATCACATTTGTCTGTTTTGTCGAATTGCTTTGAAAAGCGCTATTTTTGCAGAAGGAAAGAACTGTTGAAAATGAAAGAGAAAGTTTGCATCGGCCTCTCAGGCGGAGTTGATTCGAGCGTTGCAGCCTGCCTGCTGAAGGAGCAGGGGTACGATGTTTTTGCCTTGTTCATGATCAACTGGAAAGAGTCTGCAGGCTCGTTAACTTCCGGCTGTACCTGGGAGGATGATGTGATTTTTGCCGAGATGACTGCGAAAAAACTTGATATTCCCTTTCATACAGTGGATTTGTCGGATTATTACCGTAACAGGGTGGTTGATTATATGTTCAGAGAGTACGAAAAGGGAAGGACACCAAATCCTGATGTTTTGTGCAACAGGGAAATAAAGTTTGACATATTCCTTCAGAAAGCCTTGGAACTTGGAGCCGTTTATGTAGCGACAGGGCACTATTGCCGGAAAGATGTTGTTGAAATTGAAGGAGTAAAGACGTACCGGCTTCTGGAAGGACTCGATCCAAACAAGGATCAGAGCTATTTCCTCTGCCAGCTGAATCAGTACCAGTTGTCCAAATCCCTTTTTCCTGTTGGCCATCTTCTTAAGCCTGAAGTCAGGGAGATTGCCCGCAGCCATGGATTAATTACAGCAGAGCGCAAAGATTCTCAGGGAATCTGTTTTGTCGGGAAAGTTGATCTCCCTGTTTTCCTCCAGCAAAAACTTGAACCCAGAAAGGGGAACGTAATTTTGATTCCGGCAGAGTTCTCATCCAGAAAGAAGCTGGCAGACCGGTCCCGCGAAAACCTTACCAAGCTTACTGCACCATTTCCTTTCAAGCCCTGGAACGGGAAAGTCATTGGCGAACACAACGGTGCGCATTACTATACGGTAGGGCAACGAAAAGGACTTAATATTGGTGGATTTACTGATCCGTTGTTTGTGCTCGCCATTGATGTTGTGCGCAACATCGTGTATGTCGGGGAGGGTAAGGAACATCCCGGTTTATTCCGTCCCGGACTTTTTATTGCCAAAGAAGACCTCCACTGGATACGGACCGACCGCACCTTAAAAGCAGGGGAGGAGTGTAGTTTCCTGGTAAGGATCAGGTACAGGCAGCCCTTGGAGAAGGCCTCCCTGTTTATGGAGGACGATGGCGCCTTCCTGCTTTTCGAGGAGGATCAGAGGGGAATTACTTCCGGTCAGTTTGCTGCCCTGTATGACGGGGAGGAATTGGTAGGGTCGGGCGTTATTGCCTGAGTTGATTGGGTACTGCATTGTACTGGCAGCCTGATTGTGTTTTTAATGCAGGGACATTCCTCAGGTCCTCATTCCCTGGTAAATTGTTCCGGCCGGCCTTGTTGTCACAATGATCAATATACCCTGAATCAGGTATTTCGCGGTGAAAAAAGTAATCTGATATTTGCCGGTAAATAATACATTACCGAGCAATGAAAGCAGAAAATATTTTACAAACTATTGGAGGTACTCCACACGTTCGTATCAACAGGCTTTTTGGAAACAGCCGCAACATCTATGTAAAACTGGAAAAGACAAATCCGGGAGGCAGCATCAAGGACAGGATCGCATTATCGATGGTAGAAGATGCTGAAAAAAGCGGATTGCTGAAAAAGGGAAGTGTTATCATTGAACCCACCTCCGGCAATACAGGTATCGGCCTGGCACTGGTGGCTGCAGTTAAGGGCTACCGCCTGATCTTAACCATGCCTGACTCAATGTCCGTCGAACGCCGCAGTATCCTTACCGCCTATGGTGCTGAACTTGAACTGACCCCGCGGGAGTTCGGCATGAAGGGTGCCATTGCCAAAGCACGTGAGCTTGCAGAACAGATTCAGGGTTCCTGGATTCCCATGCAATTTGATAATCCTTCCAATGTTGCAGCCCATGAACAACATACAGCTGTCGAAATCGCGGCAGATTTCCCGGAAGGCATCGATTACCTGATTACCGGTGTAGGCACAGGAGGACACATCACCGGTGTGGCAAAAGTTTTGAAGAAACTGTTCCCGAAAATAAAAGTATTCGCAGTAGAACCCCAGTTGTCTCCGGTAATCAGCGGCGGAGCTCCCGGGCCTCATCCAATCCAGGGAATCGGCGCAGGGTTTATACCCAATAACCTGGATGTTAGTCTTCTGGATGGAATTATCCAGGTTGAGAAAAGCGAAGCCTTCGATTATACCAAAAGGGCAGCTGTACAGGAGGGATTGTTTATCGGGATTTCTTCAGGAGCTTCACTGGCAGCTGTGGCCAAAAAATTGCCTGAAATACCTGAAGGATCAACAGTACTTACCTTTGTTTATGACAGCGGCGAAAAATACCTTTCAATAGAGGGGTTATTTTAGACGGTTTTATTCGAAAATATTTTAAACCGCTGTATTCAAAGCCTGATTTTTTAGAAATCAGGCTTTATTTTTTGTTTGGCGCTACCGTCCCTTTATTATTATAATAAACATATAATATAAATTCAAAAAATATTTATTAGTATGTTAAAGGCCTAATCGATAATTAATTAAAACATTAATAAATCAATCTAAAATAATCAAAATATTAAAATTAATTAGGATTAAATAAAAATAACATTTACATTTGATTGTTATTTTTATTTAATCCTAATTAATATGAAAAAATTTCTGATGATTTTGATTGCGTTTATGGCTCTCAACTTACTCGAAGCGAAGGAAGCGAAAGCTGTAAAGATTACTGTCACAATCTATTTTGGTGACGGATTGGATTGTACAGGGAAAGGTTTCTGCAAGCTGGTTATTGACGTTTCTTTACGGTCTGCTCCGGCAGGCGGGAATATGCAGGTAATTGACGGGACTGCTGAAGTAAAGGGTGATAAGCTTTATGTCACTTTATCCAAGGAAATTAGTGACATGGCAATCAAAGAGCAAGGTGTTAAGGTCTGGAGCGTAAAGACACCTCAGCAATTGAGCCAGGCTGTGGCTAAGCAATTGGGTTATAATAACCTGATGATATTGCCCAATAGCTACGCCTGTGAAAGGAACACCTTTGTTTTCGATATTAAAGGTTCTCCGTCATCTAAACCAACTAAAAGGGTAAGCGCAACAGGGACCAATTAAGTTATTACCGTTTGGGTAAATGTCTACAAGGGCAGAGGATGATGAAAATCTATTCTGCCTTTTTTTATTAACCAACTGAAATATGAAAGCCATGAAGCCTATACATGACAGGATATTTTCCCGGTTTTATTTTCCAGTATTCCTCTTGTTAATTTTGCCGGTTGCAGGACTTTGTTCCGGCTTATCGACAGTACATACGGCGTTCCGTGATTCTGTCAAAAATGCTGAATCTACAGAGGTTCCTTCAAAATGGCATTTCGATATTCATCCCAGCCTGGGAATGACCCTTGGAACCACCAATTATGAGTCTGTTAAAACTAGTGATTTGCAGTGGCTTGGCACACTTAACAGCGATATAGATTACCTGGGTAAAAAATGGGATTTCAGTACCTCGCTTTTTGTTCAATATGGTCAGTCCAAAAAAACAGGTGAACCTGCCGAAAAGATAAAAGATGCATTCATTTTGTCCCTGACTCCATCAATTCCGGTAATTAAAAAGCCGGCTATTCGTTTATTCCTGGAGACTACTGCCGAAACAACCCTTGGGAAGGGAACCTTGCAGAATAACCCAACAGGATTTTGTGACCCTTTGTTCCTTTACCAGACTCTTTTCCTTGGTCAGAAGCATTATTCCTATCAAAAGAATGACAGGATTCAATATGATTTTACCTATGGGCTTGGTTATGCATTTCAGCAAACATTTAATAACCAATTCCAGATACAGGATTCAATTTCCGGGCAGAAACAGGGTTTTGAATCTGGCTTTAGCGGGCTGTTTGAATTTAAAATGGACTATGCAGTTTCCAAAAATGTAAGCTTCAGCCTGAACACAAAAGCATTGGCACTTTCCAGGGAAAGCATATTCAGTAATTTTGATTCTGCGAGAAAATCAATTCTTCTTTCTGCCGGGATTTTTTACAGGAAAGTAGGGCTTGAGTACAATTATCACTACGTAAATGACCAAAAATTGTCGTCTTACCCGATGACAGATCAATCATTAATGTTGACGCTGAGGTTGTAAACCGGTGGAATTACACTTCCTCAGGAAGTTCTGCCCGGATCTTTTTCTCCAGCAGTACCACATTTTCCACATGGTGCGTGTGCGGAAACATGTCTACCGGATGAACTTCCATGACACTGTACTGACCTGCCATCAGAAGGAGATCGCGCGCCTGTGTGGCGGGGTTGCAGCTGACGTATACAATCCTTTCCGGAGCTGCTGCCAATATGGCCTGTACAACCTTTTCATCCATTCCGGCTCTTGGGGGATCGGTGATGATGACATCCGGATGACCATTTTCTGCAATAAAATCAAGGGTCAGGATATCTTTCATATCTCCGGCAAAAAACGAGGTGTTTACTATCCCGTTGTTTTCGGAATTAACTTTTGCATCACGGATAGCGTCAGGGACATATTCGATGCCGATTACTTTGAGCGCCTTCTTCGCTACAAAATTGGCTATTGTTCCGGTACCGGTGTAAAGGTCGTAAACTGTTTCAGTACCAGTCAGTCCTGCCATGTCCCGGGCAATTTTGTAAAGTTCGTAGGCCTGGATGGAGTTGGTCTGGTAGAAGGATTTTGCACTGATAATGAACTGCAGCCCTTCCATCTCCTCCAAAAGGTGATCGTTGCCTTTAAAGACTACTACCTCCTGATCGGTGATAGTATCGTTCCCTTTTTCATTGATGACATACAACAGCGAGGTAACTCCGGGGAAATTTTCTGCAATGAAATTGAGCAATCCCTCCCTGGCATGCTTGTCATCCATGAAGAAAACCACAATCACCATCGCTTCACCCTTTTCATTGGTCCGGATGGTAATCGTCCGGAGTAAACCGTTTTTGTTCCGCAGATCGAAAAATGGCAGATTGTGCTGAAGCGCATAATCCCGTACCGCATTGCGGATTTCATTCGACGGTTCGGGCTGTAACCAGCATTTCCTGATGTCCATTACCTTGTCGAACATGCCGGGGATATGAAATCCGAGCACATCCTGGTCGTTAAAATCCTTGCCCGACCGTATTTCCTCATCGGAAAGCCAGCGCCGGTTCGAAAAGGTATATTCCAGTTTGTTCCTGTAATAGGTGGTCCTTGCAGATCCCTTTATTGGATGGAGTGTAGGAATCTGAACCCTGCCGATCCTGGTAAGCTGGTCTGCCACAAGTTTCTGTTTGTAGAACAATTGTTTTTCATAGGGAAGGTATTGCCATTTACAGCCTCCGCATAGGTCAAAATGCTCACAAAAGGCCTCCACCCGGTCGGGGGAAGGGGTGATCATTGACACCACCCTGCCTTCGAGGTATTTCTCCCTTTTTTTCGTAACCTGTATGTTAACCACATCGCCAGGGATCACATTAGTAGTAAAGACCACCAAACCATCCACCCGGGCGACGGCTTTACCTTCCGCCCCTGCGTCTATGATCTCAACATTCAGCAACAGCGGTAAATTTTTTGTTTTTCTTCCCACAACCGTAGTATTTTAATATTCTTGATTATTGTTTGTATGAGGAATTTTAAGCATCAGTTGAAATACCAAGGGAGTATTATCTGGGCACTGGTCTTAAAATCCAGAAAAAGTATTTGAAATGGATCGTCAATCCTATCCTGTCCGCTCAGAAGCTGCTCCAGTTTATATCCTCCGGATGGCACCATTTTTCCTGCGCACGCATTACCTGTTCAATTACGTCCCTAACACAGCCTTCTCCCCCGTTCCTGTGCGAAATGTAGGCAGAGATCTCCTTGATTTCCGGTGCAGCGTCGTTCGGGCATACGGGAAGTCCTACTTTGGTCATTACATTGTAGTCCGGGATATCATCACCCATGTACAGCACTTCGTCTGCCGAGAGGTTGTTATTGCTCAGAAAGTCTAACAGGCAAGGCACTTTATCCAGGGTACCCATGTAAACCTGTGTAATTCCCAGCCTGTCCAGCCGGCCTTTCATATCCCGGGTTTTTCCCCCGGTAATGATGCCGATTGGATATCCCGACCTGATGGCATACATGATGGCATAACCATCTTTCATGTTGGCCGTTCTAACAGGATCACCATCCGGTGAAAGAGACAGCACATTGTGTGAAAGGACACCGTCTATATCAAAAATAAAGGCTTTTACCTTGCTTAGTTCTTCTTTGAAAAATGCCATAATTAATTGTGATGTAGTAATATGTCTTTACTTATTAATTGGTAGAAAAGCCTCCATTCCGGATATGCCTCAAGCATCTCCAGGTGCATTTCCATAATTTCCTTGTTGTCCCGTACCGCCGGACCTGTCTGGACTGCGGCAGGAGAAAAGTTCAGGGCTTTCGATGCTGTCTCCAGGATCAATGGCTTCAGTAAATCAAAATCCAGCTGCTGGTCCTTCAGCAGTGATTCCCCGATGGAATAAAAATGGTTGACAAAATTGCAGACAAAAACAGCTGCCATGTGCAGTTGCTTCCTCTTGGCAGAATCCATACATACTACATTGCCGGAGATGGTTTTTGCCAGTGCCCTGATTTTTTCGAGTCCGCCGGGATTGTTGGATTCAATGCAGATGGGCACATTGGAAAAATCAACTTCCTTTTGAACGGAGAGTGTTTGTAAAGGGTAAAACACACCGTAATTCTTGGCGAATGAGGAGAGGACATCCATTTTTACACTGCCTGAGGTGTGCACCACAATTTGTTTATCTATCTGGATGCCTGATAATATGGTGGATATTGCCTCGTCTGTAACAGCGATAATGTAAAAATCGGCATCAGGCATCACCTCATTTTTGGAGGTAGTATACGGGCAGCCCAGGACTCCGGAGAGTAGTGAGGCACCGGCTTCATTACGGCCAAAAACCTGAATGATTTCAGCATTGCCGGACTTAAGCGCGGTTCCCAGCCTGGTTGCCATATTTCCGGTACCGAATAAAACGATTCGCATCAATAATTTTTTGCAAAAATAGGGTAAATATCATTAAATCCTTAAGTTATAAATTTTAACTTTGCAGGCAATTTTAGAATCGGAATATTACACAAACCAAATATTTATTTTTATGACGAAGTATGTTTATACATTCGGTAACGGCCAGGCTGAAGGTCGTGCAGAGATGAAAAATTTGTTGGGTGGCAAAGGTGCCAACCTCGCAGAGATGAACCTTATCGGAGTTCCGGTTCCTCCGGGATTTACCATTACAACAGAGGTTTGTACTGAATTTACCGAAAAGGGAAGGAAAGCAGCATTTGCCCTGATTGAAAAAGAGGTTCAGGCTGCAGTTGCATATATCGAAAACATTACGGGTACCAAGTTTGGCTCCAAAGAAAATCCCTGTTTGGTTTCAGTGCGTTCAGGTGCACGCGCTTCAATGCCCGGGATGATGGATACCATCCTCAACCTCGGACTGAATGATGTGGCTGTTGACGGAATCGCATTAAAATCAGGCAACCCTCGTTTTGCATGGGACTCTTACCGCAGGTTCGTCCAGATGTATGGTGATGTTGTGCTTGGAATGAAGCCGCACAGCAAGGAAGACATCGATCCGTTTGAAGAGATCATCGAACACATGAAGGAGGAAGTAGGTATTCAGGAAGATACCGATTTCTCAGTAGAAAACCTTAAAACTCTGGTTCTTCGTTTCAAGGCTGCTGTACTGAAAGTTACAGGGAAAGATTTTCCTGTCGACCCATGGGAGCAGCTGTATGGTGCCATTGCCGCTGTTTTTGAAAGTTGGATGAACGAACGCGCCATCTATTACAGAAGACTCAACAATATTCCTGTTGAATGGGGAACTGCAGTTAACGTGCAGGCCATGGTATTCGGAAACATGGGTGGCAATTCTGCTACCGGCGTTGGATTTACCAGGGATGCCTCGACCGGTGAAAATATGTTTATCGGCGAGTACCTTATCAATGCACAGGGTGAAGACGTTGTTGCAGGGATCCGTACACCCCAGCAGATTACGAAGATTGGTTCAATGCGTTGGGCAGAACTTCAGAATGTAACGGAAGAAGATCGTGCGGCCAAATTTCCTTCCCTTGAAGAGACCATGCCTGCTGCTTACAACCAACTGATGGAGATTCAGCAAAAACTGGAAGGTCACTACAAGGATATGCAGGACATCGAATTTACCATCCAGGATGGCAAATTATGGTTGTTGCAAACACGTAACGGAAAGCGCACCGGTGCTTCCATGTTAAAAATTGCTGTTGATCTGCTGAGCGAAGGTAAGATTGATGAAAAAACAGCATTGCTTAGAGTCGAGCCTAACAAACTGGACGAGCTTCTTCATCCTGTATTCGATGTTAATGCCCTGAAAGTAGCCCAGCTGATCGCCAAGGGTCTGCCTGCTTCTCCGGGCGCTGCCACCGGTCAGATCGTCTTTTTTGCTGACGAAGCCAAAAACTATGAAAACTCTATCCTGGTCAGGATTGAAACATCCCCGGAAGACCTTGAGGGGATGAATATTGCCCGTGGAATCCTGACTGCCCGTGGTGGTATGACCTCCCACGCAGCCGTTGTTGCCCGCGGAATGGGCAAATGTTGCGTTTCCGGAGCTGGTGCCTTAAGGATCAATTACAAGACCCGTACCATGGAGGCTTCCGGCAAGTTATACAAGGAAGGCGACTGGATTTCTCTCAACGGTTCAACCGGTGAGGTTTTCGACGGAAAGGTTAAAACCCAGGAAGCTACGATCAGTGATGATTTTGCCAAGATAATGGAGCTTTCAGACAAATATACACGTATGTCTGTCAGGACCAATGCTGACACTCCCCATGATGCCAGAAAAGCCCGTGAATTCGGAGCCAAAGGTATCGGCCTTACCCGCACAGAACACATGTTCTTTGAAGGTGCCCGTATCAAGGCGATGCGTGAAATGATCCTTTCATCTTCTGTTGAGGGAAGGAAAGAAGCGCTGGCCAAATTACTGCCATACCAGCGGGAGGATTTTGAAGGAATATTTGAAGCCATGGCCGGCTACGGTGTAACAGTTCGTTTGCTTGATCCGCCACTGCACGAATTCGTACCTCACGAAACTGCCCAGCAAAAAGAACTTGCCGACGAAATGGGTCTTACCCTTGAACAGATTAAGCAAAAAGTGGAAGACCTCCAGGAATTTAACCCGATGCTCGGTCACCGCGGATGCCGCCTGGGTATTACTTATCCTGAAATTACCGAGATGCAGGCACGTGCGATTATTGAAGCTGCTCTGAATCTTAAGGCTAAAGGCGTGGATGCCCGTCCAGAAATCATGGTGCCGCTGGTAGGGACTATTTCTGAACTCAAAAATCAGACAGACGTAATCCATTCCACTATTAATAAGGTATTCGCCGAGCGGAACGATAAAATTGATTACCTGGTCGGAACCATGATCGAAGTTCCAAGGGCTGCGCTTACAGCAGAAATAATTGCCAAAGAGGCTGATTTCTTCTCTTTCGGAACCAACGACCTTACCCAGATGACCATGGGATTCTCCCGTGATGATGCAGGTAAGTTCCTGCCTGATTACCTCGACAGGGGCATCCTGAAGCATGATCCGTTCCAGATTCTGGATCAGCAGGGTGTTGGTCTGCTGGTCGAGATGGGCGTGGCCAAAGGGCGTTCAACCAAACCAAACCTGAAAGTTGGCATTTGCGGAGAACACGGCGGAGAGCCAAGTTCTGTTGAATTCTGTGACAGGGTCGGGCTCGACTATGTCAGCTGTTCTCCTTTCCGCGTACCAATCGCACGTTTGGCAGCTGCTCAGGCAAACGTCAAGAAAATAGGTTAATCCGGTAATTTGGTTCAAATTATATTTGATCTAAATTGTAATAATTACAAAAAAGGGGTCTTCGGACTCCTTTTTTCATATTGCGACTGGTTTTTTCTTATTTTTACCTGCGAATTCGGGTGTTCCATTGAAGTGGAAGCCTGGTTACGTCAAAATTTCCTTGTTTTGATCAGATTGACAGTTGAATAGCAATTTTTCATTAAATTACCCTATGATAGAGAGTCTCAAAAAATCAATATTTTCCCTGACCACTGCCGGATTTGCCTTGCTATTTCTTGCGATGGTACTTGGTATCGCCACCTTTTTTGAAAGTGCCTACGGGGCAGATTCAGCAAAAGCCCTCGTATACGGATCCACATGGTTCGAATTGTTGTTGTTGTTTCTGTCGGTGTCAATGACGGTTGTCTACTTTCGTTCCAAATTGTACAGGAAGGAAAAAATGACTGTTGGTTTGTTTCACCTCGCCTTTATTGTCATGGTGGCAGGGGCAGGGGTGACCAGGTATATCGGGGAGGAGGGTGTCATTCACATCAGGGAGGGAGAGTCATCTTCTGAACTGATCACTTCCGACCAGTATTTCCACATGTTGGTATCCAGGGGAGGACAGAATTTTGAAGCCGAGCAAAAAGTACTTCTGACACCGTTTTCAAAGCATGAAGTCAGCGCTGTATTTGACTTTGAAGGTAAGAAGCTGATAGTTAAATCGGTTGATTTCCTTTTGAATGCCACGTCAGGTGGTGCGATGGGAGGCATGAACCGCCAGGGAAAAGCTGCTAAGATCAGTTTGTCGGACGGATCCAAAGAGGAATTTTTAATAGTTCTGATCAGTGATGAAAGTGTGCCTGCTTCTGTGAAGGGTCAGTTTGACGGAACCGACTACGAGGTTTGGATTGGTCCCAAGACAAAGACTTTACCTTTTTCAATCTTTCTCAAGGATTTTCAGCTGATCCGTTATCCAGGCTCCATGAGTCCATCCTCCTATAAATCTGAAGTGACTCTGGTAGACCAGGAACAGGGTGTGAAAAGTGATTTTTCAATATATATGAACAATGTATTGAAACACCGGGGTTACAGATTTTATCAGTCATCCTTCGACCAGGACGAAAAGGGAACCATCCTGTCTGTAAACAATGATATGCCCGGTACAGCACTTACTTATCTCGGTTATTTTTTGCTGTTCGGAGCGATCTTCCTCTCCATATTCAACAGAAACAGCCATTTCTACGGTCTCATGCAGAAAGCATCCAAGCCTGTCTCTGCGGCTGTTATTTTTGCCCTGTTGTTCTTTGGTGGCCAGGTTAAAGGGGCTGAAGTATCCAGGGAGGCAGCCAATGAATTCTCCAAAGTCTTGGTTCAGGGTCACGACGGAAGGGTAAAACCTTTCAGTACAGTGGCTTATGAAGTTATTATGAAGATGTCAAGGTCGGAGAGTTTAAATGGAATGTCACCGGAACAGGTTGTCCTGAGTATGATTACCTATCCTGAAGACTGGCAGAAGGTTCCGATGATTGTCCTCTCGGAAAAGCGAATTGGGGAAATTCTCGGGGTCTCATCCGGGAAGGGCTCATTCTCCGACTTCTTTGATGCCAAAGGAGAGTACAAGATGCAGAAAGAAGTGGGCGAGGCATATGCCAAACAACCCTCACAGCGGGGAACTTTCGACAATGCCATCATCAAGGTCGATGACCGGCTTAATGTTGCCTACCTTGTCTTCAAAGGAGAGATTCTTCGCTTGTTCCCTTCCTCCGACCGGTCGAATACTACCTGGGAGGATTTGACAAATGCCCCGAATTCGACATCAGGTGCCATGATGATCAAAGTCTTTTTTGATTACCTGAATGCCATACAAGTCAATGATGTGGCCCGTCAGAAAACGGATCTTTCAATGATTCAGCAGTACCAGTACAAGGCAGGGGCATCTCTAATTCCCGGAGGGGCCAAACAAACACTCGAGATTCTCTACAACCGCATTAATATTTTCAGGGATCTTTCATTTCTTTACCTGCTTGCAGGAATGATCCTTTTGGTGTTCTATTTCAGGGCCCTTCTCTCAGACGGGAAAATGAATGCTAAAGTTGCTCTTTATACCGGATGGATATTTATTGCCGGCTTTGTATTACATACACTCGGTTTATCTGTTCGTGGTTACATTGCCGGGCACATGCCCTGGAGCGACGGATATGAATCGATGATCTACATTGCCTGGGCAGGAATGCTGGCAGGATTGATATTTGCCAGGAGAAACCCGATGGTAATGGGGGCGGCAGCGCTGCTTTCCGGACTCACACTGTTTGTGGCCCAGATGAGCTGGCTAAATCCCGAGATTACAAACCTGGTACCAGTGCTGAAATCATACTGGCTGGCCATACACGTAGCCGTTATTACCGCCAGTTACGGTTTCCTGGGCGTGAGTGCCATCATCGGATTGATGAACCTTCTGCTGGCAAGCCTTGTCAAGCCTGACAACAAGGACCGTATACAGCGCAACATCCGTCATATGACATGGATCAACGAGGCTTCTATGACACTGGGATTATACCTTCTTACCATAGGCACCTTCCTGGGTGCAATCTGGGCCAATGAATCATGGGGCCGTTACTGGGGCTGGGATCCAAAAGAAACCTGGTCGCTGGTTACAATCCTGGTTTATGCGTTCATTACTCACATGCGGCTGATGCCGGGGTACAGGGGATGGTTTGCACTCAATATGGCTTCAGTTGCCGGACTTCTGTCTGTGCTGATGACCTATCTTGGGGTAAACTATTATCTTTCAGGCCTTCATTCCTATGGTAGTGGCAGCGCTTCTTCATTCCCAGTCGCCCTGGTTGTGGTTCTTGTAATTGTTGGCTTTATTGCCTTCCGGGCTTGGAATAATTTATCAAAAATCGACCTGAAAGAGGAATAGTTAATTTTCAGATTATCTAATTAAAAATAGAATACTTAATCAAATTAAAATGAGATCAATTGTTTGTCTAATTGTTGTATTTGTTTTGCTGGCAGGTTGCAACAATGCTAAGGTTAAAAAAACAGAGAACAAACCTGCTGCCCAGATGGCTGTTCCTGCCGCCAATATGCATACTGTCGTTGCAAAGGATGTGATCCAGACGAGTGGATATACTTACCTGCTTCTAACGGAGGAGGGCAAGGAGTACTGGGCTGCAGTATCACGCTTTGAAGCAGAAAAGGGAAAGACTTATTATTTCCAGGACGGGATGGAAATGACCAATTTCAAAAGCAAGGAGCTCAACCGCACTTTTGAAAGTATCCAGTTTATCATGGAACTCAGTGATCAGCCCATTCAGGAGAAAAAGCAGGAACAGCTTACTACCAAAGGAAAACAATCCATTGAAAGAATTGATGGCATTAAAGTTGAACCTGTGAGTGGTGGCGTTAAAATTTCCGATGTTTTTGCCGGTAAAGGCAATTATGCAGGTAAAACAATTAAGATAACCGGACAGGTAGTCAAATTCAGCCCTGAAATTATGAGCAAGAACTGGGTTCATATCCAGGATGGTTCTGAAGCCAATGGCTCTTTCGATCTGACCATTACAACAATGGAAACTGTTGCAGTTGGCACAGTGGTAACGTTTGAAGGTGTATTGGCTGTTGATAAGGATTTCGGGTACGGGTACAAGTACGATGTGATTCTGGAAGACTCAAAACTGGTCAAATAGATTCCTGGGATGATTTTGTAGTTTTCCGGGCAGTATAAATTTTGTCCCGGTATTGAGAGTGGTGCCACATAGTTGTGCAGAGCATAAAATAATTTTTTTTACTCCGCGCTGCTTTGTGGCTTCGCTTTTCTACGGGATATTATTTTAAAGAATTAACCGGGATTAACAATATTTGGAATAACCAAATTCAGACTATATGGTTATCGCTGGGTAATGCTGGCCCTTTTTAAGTGGATGGTTGCTGCAAACAGGACATGGCACTTGGGGCTGCTACCTGTTTGATCGGATTTGCAGGACAGTTTGTATCGCCTTTTCATCCCACCATGTTAGATGCCGGCTTTGAGAAGATGCCGGAAATTTCTGAGATCGAACGGATGAATAAATTATTGCGGATGGAGAAGTTACTGGAAGACAGGACAGAAATGGAAATCAATCTGCGTAAATGGAAAGCTCATATCATCCCCGAAGCCTTCAACCTTACCAGTGGTTTGGTCACATGGATTGGTTTTCACCGAACTATTTGGGATGGAGTTGTTAACTTTGGACTGAATTGTGCCATCACCGAGGCTCAGATCTGGTCTCAGCCGATCAGGGCAAGAAGGGAATTCAAAAGATACCGTGAAAAATTTGGTTCGTGAGGTTCAATTGAACAGTCCCGGAGTGATTTCAGATGCGATTTCACCCTTTCTGCCAGTGGTGCGGGACTCAGGCTGGTGTTCTGAAAAAGCGACCTGTGATCCCCTGTTACGACAATCCCCTCAGGGTTAATGGATTAATAAAGCTAAAAACGCTGCATATATTATTTATATGCAGCGTTTTTAGCTTTATTAATCATCGCCCTCACTTCTTCAGAAATTCATGGATTTTCAAAGCAGCATCCCTGCCTGAACGGATGGCATGTACCACCAGGCTTGCTCCGCGGGTGGCATCACCTGCGACAAAAACCTTTTCAACGTTTGTTGCAAAATTCTGCGCTTTGACATTACCCCGGGCGTCGTAATCTAATTTCAGCCTGTCGAGCAGACCTTCGTGAACTGGCGAAAGGAATCCCAAAGACAGCATAACCAAGTCAGCTTCAATGATTTCTTCAGATCCGGGTATTTCTTTCATTGTCAGTTGACCATTGTTTTTGGTCCATTCCACACGGACAACCTCAACTCCCTTGAGAATACCATTTTCGCCGATAAACCTCCGGGTATTAAGCGACCAGCGTCTTTCGCACCCTTCCAGGTGAGAACTTGAGGTGCGCAAGGTATTTGGCCAGTATGGCCAAGGATTGTCTTCAGCCCTTCGATCTGAGGGTTTATCCAGGATTTCAATCTGGGTTACAGCAGCGGCTTTTTGCCTTACTGCAGTACCTACACAATCTGAACCAGTATCTCCGCCGCCTATTACCAGAACTTTTTTGTCTTTGGCGTGGATGTGAATGGTGCCTGGAATTGATTCTCCCTTCACCACCTTGTTTTGCTGTTTGAGGTAATCCATTGCAAAATTGACACCTTTCAGTTCCCTTCCGGGAGTGGAGCTCAGATCGCGTGGCAACATGGCTCCACAGGCAATACACACCGCATCGAAATCGTGGAGTAGTTGTTTTTCCGAAATTTGTTCCCCTACCTTTATATTGGTTTTGAAGATGATACCCTCCTTGACAAATACATCCAGCCTACGGTCAATGATCCCCTTGTTCAGTTTAAAATCCGGAATGCCATAGCGCAGGAGTCCCCCTATTTCATTGTCCTGTTCAAAGACTGTAACTGTATGTCCGGCCTGGTTCAGCAGGTCAGCAACAGATAGCCCGGCCGGACCTGATCCGACTACTGCAACAGTTTTTCCTGTCCTTTTTTTCGGGATGTTAGGATGAACAAGGTTCAGATCGAACGCATGTTCAACTACGGAAGCTTCATTTTCACGTATTGTCACAGATTCCTCATGGATGGCCAGCACACATGACTTTTCACAGGGTGCAGGACAAACCCTTCCGGTAAATTCCGGAAAACTGTTGGTTTTGCTCAATATGGCATAAGCCTCATCCCATTTTCCGTGATAAACCGCATCCTGCCATTCAGGAATGTTGCTTCCAACAGGGCATGCCCAATGACAAAACGGGACGCCACAATCCATACAGCGGGATGCCTGGTCGATTCGATCCTGTTGGTTCAGCGTTTGTTCAACTTCGCCGAAATCACCAATCCGTTCACTGACAGGACGATATCCGCTCACCTTCTTTTCTATTTCAATAAAACCCTTTGGATTTCCCATTGTTCCTTAATTTTAGCTTGTTCTTTCTTCTAAAGATGTGAAGAGTGTACATTGACCTCAATTACTGCGGTTTTATTACATTCAAACTCTTCATCACCATCTTCTTATTCTCTGATATTGGGAGCATCTTCCGCCATTTCCAGCTTTCTCTTGACCTCTTTGAGCTTTTCCTCGTTCAGAACTTTCTTGTATTCCAATGGAATAATCTTGACAAATTTCGGTAGATATTCTTCCCAGTTTGTCAATATTTTTTCTGCCTGCGGGCTTTGGGTATACAGGAGATGTTTCTGAATCATTTGCTGAAGGTCTTGGATATCAGCTTTATCTTCTACCTGGCTGAGTTCAACAAGCCCTTTGTTACAGTAATAATCAAAATCTCCGTTTTCATCAAGCACATAGGCTATTCCTCCGCTCATGCCTGCAGCGAAGTTGCGGCCTGTGGTTCCGAGCACTACAGTCCGGCCACCGGTCATGTATTCGCAACAGTGGTCGCCGGTACCTTCAACAACGGCCCTGGCCCCTGAATTTCTTACGCAGAATCTCTCGCCTGCTACACCTTTGATATAGACTTCACCGCTGGTGGCGCCATAAAGTGTCGTATTTCCAACGATGATATTCAGGTGCGGCTCAAAAGTTGTTCCTGGAGGTGGAACGACAACAATTTTACCTCCAGACAGGCCTTTGCCCAGGTAATCGTTTGAATCACCCTCTAACCTGAAGGATACACCTTTGACAAGGAATGCCCCGAAACTTTGACCTGCAGATCCTTTAAAGGTGCAGTTAATGGTGTCTTTGGGCAAACCAATTTCCCCGTATCTTTTGGAGATCTCACCGGATAGCATGGCTCCTGTTGTCCGCATCACATTGTTGATATTGTGTCCTATCCACACTTTTTCACCCCCTTTGATAGCCTTGTTCGCTTCCTTGATCAGCGTGCGGTCTATTACGTCATCCAGGTTTTTGGTGTTCGGATGGGTATTCCGTATCGGGTAGATTTTTGCTTCTTCCGGCAAGTACAGGAATTTTGAGAAATTAACGTTCTTCATCTTCCAGTTGGTAACCTCCTTGTTAACTTCAAGCAAATCTGAGCGGCCAACCAGTTCATCGAACTTGCGTACACCGATTTCTGCCATGTATTCCCGGATCTCCCTGGCGATAAAATGAAAGTAATTGATCACATATTGAGAACGGCCCAGGAAGCGTTTGCGGAGATTTTTGTTTTGGGTGGCGATCCCGGCGGGGCAGGTGTTGAGGTGACATTTTCGCATCATGATACACCCCAGTGAAATAAGTGCGCCTGTGGAAAAGCCAAATTCCTCAGCTCCGAGCATTCCCATTATGATTACATCACGGCCTGTTTTAAGCTGACCGTCGACCTGAAGTTTTACTCTTCCACGCAAGTTGTTCATAACCAGTGTCTGCTGGGTTTCTGCAATGCCGAATTCGGCAGGCAGGCCTGCATGTTTGATGGAGCTGGCCGGTGAGGCCCCTGTACCTCCTTCACATCCGCTGATGATGATTATGTCCGAAAAACCTTTAGCCACACCGGCTGCAATAGTACCTACCCCGGTTTCAGAGACCAGCTTGACAGATACTTTGGCTTTTGGATTCACGTTTTTTAAATCGTAAATAAGTTGGGCAAGGTCCTCAATTGAATAGATATCATGATGCGGGGGCGGCGAGATCAGGGTAATTCCAGGGGTGGAATTCCTGGTTTTCGCGATG
>CAZDLO010000050.1:0-3027 GCA_964506325.1 uncultured Tangfeifania sp. | reverse complement strand
GATGATTTTGTTAACCTTGAATCCTGGCAGCTGTCCTCCTTCACCCGGCTTTGCGCCCTGGGCAATCTTGATCTGCAGCTCTTCAGCATTCATCAGGTAATTATTGGTGACTCCGAATCTGCCTGATGCTATTTGTTTGATCTTGGAATTTTTTTCGGTACCAAAACGTTCTGGATCTTCTCCGCCTTCACCGGTATTGCTCCGGCCTCCAATCTCATTCATGGCTATTGCCAGCGCCTCGTGGGCCTCTTTTGAGATTGACCCGTAAGACATGGCACCTGTAACAAAGCGCTTTAAAATGTCTTCGACCGGTTCGACTTCCTCAAGCGGTATCGGGTTGTTCTTCCATTTCAGCGCTCCCCTGATAAATGCTGGCTTCCTGTTTTGGGTGTCTACAAGGGTTGTGAATTTTTTGAATACATTATAATCGTCTGTCTTGGTTGCCCATTGAAGCAGTGCTATTGATTCAGGATTCCAGGCATGGTGTTCCCCGTTGTTTCGGTAGTGATACTCTCCGTTGGTATCAAAAATTGTTTTGGTCTGGTCTTTGCTGTAGGCTTCCGTGTGAAACATCACTGCCTCTTCGAAGAGTTCTTTGGAACCAACCCCGCTTATCCTGGAGGAGGTGCCCTTGAAGTACTCTTCGATCAGTGCATCACTGACACCAACGGCCTCGAAAAGCTGGGATCCGTGGTAGGACCGGAGTGTTGAAATACCCATTTTGGAGAGTACTTTTAACAATCCCTTGTCGATGGCTTTGATATAATTTTTTCGCGCCTCGCTGTAAGGCAGCTTGACCTCCCCGCCTTTTACCAGGTGGTCAATGGCCGCAAAGGCAAGGTAAGGATTGATGGCGCTTGCCCCATATCCGAGCAAAAGCGCAAAATGCATTATTTCCCGTGGTTCGGCACTCTCGACGAGTATCCCGATCTGCATGCGTTTCTTTGTTTTGATAAGATGGTGGTGTACAGCTGCCACAGAGAGCAAGGAAGGAATCGGTACCAGGTCCTCAGAAATGTTACGGTCTGTCAGTATGATGAAATTTTTCTTTTCATCAACAGCCTTCTCTGCATTTTTCAGCATCTTCTCGAATGCCTTTTTGAATCCCTCCACACCTTCACTGAGCGGGAAGACCATGGGTATGGTCTCGTGTGAGAAGACTTCATGCTTCAAATCCTTGATTTTCCCAAGGTCAGTATTGGTTATTATCGGACTGTCAAACTTGATGAGTTTACAGTGTGATGGAGTTTCATTCAGGATATTGCTGCTCAGCGAGCCAATATAGTTGGTTAACGACATCACGAGGCCTTCACGGATCGGATCGATGGGCGGATTGGTGACCTGGGCAAACAGTTGCCTGAAATAGCTGAAAAATCTTTTTGGTTTATCAGAAAATACTGCCAGAGGTGTATCATTTCCCATGGAGCTGGTTGGTTCATTGGCTGTTTCCGCCATCTCCCTGATAACGATCTGCATGTCCTCTTTGCTGTATCCGAAGACTTTGCTGTAAACACCGAACTGGTCACCCATGTTGGAAGTGACACGCTGTTTGACAACGATGTCCTCCAGCATCAGCCTGTTTTCTTTTAACCAGCTGGTATACGGATTACGGCGGCTTAGATCTGCTTTAACCTCTTTGTCCGGAATCAGGATTCCCAGCTGGGTATCCACCAGCAACAGTTTGCCAGGACGAAGCCTTCCCTTTTCTTTGATATCTTCGGGTTTGAAAACCTGGACTCCAACCTCAGAACCCATTACGATCATGTCGTCTTTGGTAATGACATACCTCGAGGGCCTGAGCCCGTTCCTGTCGAGTGTGCCGCCGATGTATCTTCCGTCTGAAAAGACCATGGAGGCAGGACCGTCCCATGGTTCCATCAGTGTGGAATGGTACTCATAAAATGATTTAAGGCTTTCCGGAATCGGATTTTTTTCATTGAAAGATTCGGGGATCATCATGCACAATGAATGCGGCATGCTGCGGCCAGACATGTGCAAAAATTCAAGGGTATTGTCAAACGAGGCGGAGTCAGATTTGCCGGGTTCAATAATTGGATATAGTTTGTCGATTTCATCGCCAAAAAGGGCAGACTCAAGCAATGATTCGCGCGCATGCATCCATTGGCGGTTTCCCTTGATGGTGTTGATTTCACCGTTGTGGGCAATCATGCGGAATGGTTGCGCCAGATCCCAGGTGGGGAAGGTGTTGGTGCTGAAACGGGAGTGTACCAGGGCAATGGCACTCTTCATTTCAGGGTGGGACAAATCCTTGTAATAATCCCTGAGCTGGCCAGGGGTGAACATGCCTTTGTAAATCAATATCTTGCTGGAGAAGCTGGGTAAATAGAAGCTGTTTTTTCCGGCAAGTTTGGATTCCCTCACAGATCTTTCTGCTTGTTTCCTGGCCAGGTAGAGTTTCCTCTCCAGCACATCCTGTTCGTAATCTCCTTTGACAAATATCTGTCGGATTATTGGTTCTGTGCTCCTGGCAATTTCACCGATCACAGAGCTATCAACAGGAACATTGCGCCATTGTATCAATTTAAGTCCTTCAGCTTCAATAAAACGGTTCAGGACTTCCACACAGAACTCAGCCTCTTCCTCAGCAACGGGAAGAAACACCAGTCCGGCACCGTAACGGCCTGGTTCCGGAAGACTTAAGCCTTGTGACAAAAAGAAATCATGTGGCATTTGCAGGAGAATACCTGCACCGTCACCGGTCTTGTTATCCGAACTTGTGGCTCCCCTGTGGTCCATATTCAGGAGGACGGTCAGTCCACGCTGTACTATGTCATGTGATTTGGCTCCCTTGATGTGCGCAACGAAGCCAATTCCACATGCATCGTGTTCAAAAGAGGGATCATATAATCCTACAGGAATTGGAAATTTTTTGTGTTCCATAACACTTACCAATTAAGTTTTGTGTTTAAACGGCTATGATATATTATAAACCTTATGAATTTTGACATCAAAATAATAAGATGTAAGAAAAATAGCGATAATAATTAATATTCGAAAGCAAAAATA
>CAZDLO010000049.1:0-25575 GCA_964506325.1 uncultured Tangfeifania sp. | reverse complement strand
ATGAGATTGAATACGGAGCCTCTGGCAATGCCTGTATGGTGATCAATTCGTCACGCGGGGAGCTGAACTGGAATGGAACCGCTATTACGGGCAAATACGGGCTTGGTGATGATTTCAATGGATATATTTATTTGGTTCCGGAAAATAAACCTGCAGATGTGCTTGCCCTGAATCAGGGACAACTTTCGAAACCCGCAGGCAACGATGCCTGCCTTGTTCTGAAGTTTGATGGTCAGTCAAAAATTCAACACCTCAAGTATGGCATATCCTTAATAGATGGAGCTCAGGCCCGTAAAAATCTTGACAGGGAAATCAAAAACTTTGACATCGATCAACTGGAAGCCGAAGGGAAAAATATCTGGAATGAAGCTTTAGGTAAAATTGCAGTCAAAGGCGGAACTGAAAACGAAATAACGGTCTTCTATACAGCGCTTTACCGTTCCTTCCGCCGTCCTTTCAGCATTTCCGAAGATGGACGTTATTTCAGTGCTTTTGATGGAAAAGTTCATGAAGATAATGGTCGTCCTTTTTATACATACGATGGTATCTGGGATACTTACCGGGCGCTTCATCCTTTGCAGGTGTTGATCGATCCTGTTAAGGAAGAAAATATTATCAATTCGTTTGTTCTGATGGCTCAACAGTCAGAGAAACTTTGGATGCCCACCTTTCCGGGAGTAACTGGAAGCAAGCATGTGATGAACTGTAATCACGGGGTGGCTTCGGTCATTGATGCTTACCGGAAAGGTCTCAAAAAATTTGATTTGGAGACAGCTTTCCAGGCTTGCAAAGGAGCGATCACCGAAAAAACACTGGCTCCATGGTCGGGGAAGCCGGTTGGAAAATTGGATGCTTTTTACAAAGAGCACGGCTATTTCCCCGCATTGCACGAAGGGGAAAAAGAAACTGAACCGGAAGTTCACAGTTTTGAACGTCGCCAGACCATAGCGGTAACCTTAGGAACTTCGTACGACCAATGGTGCCTTTCTCAAATTGCCAAAGAATTGGGTAAAACTGATGATGCGGCTTATTTTGCTGAACAATCCCTGAATTACAGGAAGCTTTATAATCCTGAAACAGGTTTCTTCCACCCAAAAGATAAGGACGGGAAATTCATTGAGCCGTTTGATTATGTTTTTTCAGGAGGGGCTGGCGCGCGCGATTACTACGACGAAAATAATGGATGGACTTATCGTTGGGATGTTCAGCACAACATTGCTGATTTAATAGAATTGATGGGTGGACCTAAAAAATTCACTCAAAATCTGGATGCGATGTATATTCAACCGCTTGGCCGGAGCAAATTTGCTTTCTATGCACAGTTGCCAGACCAATCCGGTAATGTAGGACAGTTCTCCATGGGCAATGAGCCTTCTTTGCACATTCCGTATTTGTACAACTATGCCGGTCAGCCATGGGAAACACAAAAACGTATCAGATCATTGATCAAACAATGGTTTAGAAATGATTTGATGGGTATTCCGGGCGATGAAGATGACGGTGGCTTATCCCCATTTGTAGTCTTCTCCTGTATGGGATTTTATCCTGTAACTCCAGGAATACCAGTATATAACATAGGAAGTCCTTATTTCCCTGAAATCAAAGTGGATCTGGGTAACGGTCATTTCTTTGAAATTGTAGCTCATAAAGCTTCCGATCAAAACAAATACATACAGTCGGCTACTTTAAACGGACAGCCCCTGGATAAACCCTGGTTCAAGCATGAAGACATTATCAAGGGCGGAAAACTGGTATTGGTAATGGGCGATAAAGCCAACAAAAACTGGGGAAGCAGTCCTGAAGCAGTCCCGCCATCCTTCAAATATTAACCTCAGGATTTTTTAGGAAATAAAATATAGATATAACTTCAGACCTGCAAGATTACCGCAAGATAAACCGCGATTGTTTTGTAGGCCTGACTCAAATTTGTGAAGAGGAAAAACGTTTCTGCAAGGTTTAAAAATGAGCATACTTTTTTACAGCCTTATATACTATTAGAGTAGACAATGAATGTAACTGGGTTGAAAGAACATTGTTTTCAAAATCAGGTATCACATCGCATCACGTGAAAATATCTCTTTTAAAATAACCCGCCTTTCTATTTCCAATAATTGTCAAATTTTTCTTCCCACTATTCATGTTTGTTTTTTAACTCCTCAAACTAACAAACTGATTATAAATTAATTTACCCATGAGAATAGTCTTTTGCTTACTACTTTTGTTGGTTTTAAATCCTTCAGGCAAATCTTTAAAATCTCAAATCATCTCATTTGAATATGACAGAACACCCCCTGAGAGTGGCTTTAAGATGGATGGTTATTGGGTATGGTGCGGCTCCTTGATAAAAGTTGATTCGGTATACCATCTTTTTGCTTCGAGATGGCCCAAATCCGGGCCTTTCCCGGAAGGTTACAAAACTAATTCAGAGATTGTCCGGGCTACATCAAATTCCCCATTAGGCCCCTTCAAATTTGAAGAAGTTGTTATTGGTGAAAGAGACAGTAGTTACTGGGATTCGAACATGTCGCACAATCCAACCATCCACAAAATAGGGAATGAATTTGTCCTCTATTACATTGGGAGTGATTTTACTTCTCTGCAAGACCAGACAAAAGCCCTGCTGAGAAGGGTCGGATATGCAACCTCCACTTTAATTACCGGACCCTGGAGTCGCTCCCAAAAACCGGTCATAGAAACCGAATCCAACAACCCTGCCTTGTTGGTGGAGAAAGGAGGGATCAAACTGATGTACAGGGATGCCAAATTACGGATCTACCTTGCTGAAGCTCCAAACTACAAGGGTCCATACCGGATCGTAAATGACAATGTTTGGCCCGGCTGCCGGCTGGAAGATTTTTTTCTGTTTCGGGCAGACGATGGGTACCATATGATTTGTGAAGACAACACCGGCGGAGTCAGCGGACATGAACGATGGGGGGTTCACCTCTTGTCGGACAATGGGAGGGCCGACTGGCGGATATACTCACCATCTGTGGTGTACAATCATGCCATTCAACTTAACAATGATAGTATTCTTCATCTTGTAAGAAGAGAAAGACCACAGTTGTTAATAGAGGGCAATAAGATCACCTGCCTCGTGACTTCCGTATTTGACGGAAAAAACAGTTGGAGCCAACCGGTGAAGCTGAAAATCCCAATAGCTGTCAAGTGAATATTTCCTGCCAGCTGGTCTTAATTAAATCTCATCGCTATCGATGAATTGCGTCAATTTTAAGTATCCACCAGCTGGTTTTCTTACCAGGAAGTTGAATGATATAAGAGTCGCTTAAGAAATCCAGCCTGATTAGTTTTATACCAGCTTAAATACCAGAACTGCTATGAATAACAGCCCACCAGAGCAGAGTCATTTGCCCCTTTTTGCACAACAAGGGAATAAAGCCTAAAACAACAATGCTGAAATGTTTGCCTTCACCAATCAAACTGTATTCCATTGTATTATTATTGCAGTTAGATTTTTGAATGAATTTTTGCAACGGTTGCAGGTCTCAGGGAATATTAAAGTTTATTTTTACATTTGATTGGGAGTTATTCGGTTTGATTACAACCATGAGAGCACAAACGGTTGTGAATCCGGGGAATAAATCGAAATTTCCTGGCAGGGTAATTTCATCAATTCAATCGGATTACGAAGGAAACCGGTACATCCAAATTCATCTAAAACCATTACAAAAATCTTACAAAACAATAACCTGATAAATCCCGGGGCTTTCCGGATAAATCCTTAACAGAACGACCAAATATCCAACGGGATATTATCTCCATGGGCTTTTATCACCAACAATTACAACGAATTATTACCCTATGAAAACTATTACTGTCGCAAAAACACTGCTATTCCATTTTCTAACGATTCTGCTCGCAGGCACTCTCCATTCTCAGGTGAAATACCAGGATCAATACGATGTTATCATCTATGGCGGAACCTCTTCCGGAATCTCTGCAGCCGTACAATGTTCAAGAATGGGCAAATCTGTCCTGCTGATTGAACCTTCATCACGCATTGGCGGATTGACAACCGGCGGACTTGGGGCAACAGATATAGGCAACAAGCAGGTAATAGGAGGGATCGCCCTGGAATTCTACCGGAATATTAAAAAGTATTACGAAAATCCTCAAAACTGGAAATGGCAGAAAGCAGAAGAGTACCTGGATGTACGAAACATAAGGAATGAAGCGGCCATGTGGACTTTTGAACCTTCTGCCGCATTAAAGGTTTATAAGCAGATGATGGCTGCCGAGAAAATTGAATTAGTTTACAACCAACAAATTAAACGCCCCGGAGGAGTAAAAAAATATGGAGAAAAAATCCTCTCCATTGAAATGATATCAGGTCAAAGCTACAAAGGCAGAATGTACCTGGATGCCACCTATGAAGGAGATCTTATGGCGACAGCTGGTGTCCGTTATGCAATAGGACGGGAATCCAACAGTGAATATGGTGAAACACTCAACGGTGTTCAGGCAAATAAAGTGAGTATGACCCTGAAGGGCACGGTATCCAGAAACAGCATTCACCACAATTTTATTGATGGGGTCGATCCCTACATCATCAAAGGAGATCCGGCAAGCGGACTTCTACCTTTTGTCAAAAAAGGAGGACCGGGAAGGGACGGAAAAGGAGACAAGAAAATCCAGGCTTATTGCTTCCGTATGACTCTTACCGACCATCCGGAAAACCGGATTCCCTTTAAAAAGCCGGACAATTACAATGAGCTTGACTATGAGCTTCTCTTCCGCAATTATGAAGCTGCAGAGGGTCCTGTCTCCAAAATGTACTCATACGGAGATCCACTGGTACCCTGGATCAATACATCCATGCCCAACCGGAAAACCGACACCAATAACCAGAAAGGATTTTCAACGGATTTCATCGGGCAGAACTACAATTATCCGGAAGCCGGGTACGCAGAACGTAAAAAAATTACTGAAAGGCACAGGATATACCAGCAAGGACTTATGTGGACTTTGGCTTACCATCCGCGTATCCCGCAGGAAGTGAGGGATGCCGTTTCCAGGTGGGGCACCTGCAAGGATGAATACGATGGCAACAGTGGCTGGCAGGAGCAGCTGTACATCAGGGAGGCAAGGCGCATGATCAGTGATTACATAATGACCCAAAAAAATTGTGAGGGAATCGAAGTTGCCAAGGATCCGGTGGGTTATGCAGCTTATGGCATGGATTCGCACCAGGTACAGCGGTACGTGGATGCCAATGGCTATGTTCAGAACGAGGGTAATGTCGAGGCCCACGGTTTCTCACCTTACCCGGTGAGTTTTCGTTCCATAGTGCCCGGTAAAGGTGAATGCAGCAACCTTCTGGTACCGGTATGTGTCAGCTCAACACATATAGCTTTTGGTTCCATCCGGATGGAACCGGTCTTCATGGTTTTGGGACAATCAGCAGCGATGGCTGCTTGTTTATCTATCGACAAGGGGTGCGCAGTTCAGGATCTGCCCTATGAAGAATTAAATACAAAACTTTTGGAAGCCGGGCAGGTAATTCACAATCAAGCCAAAGACACCAAATAGATAAGAAACGGGGTAGTATCTCAGGAACGGATAATAATATTGAAGCCTGTTTACAACCATGTCGGTCTGTAAATGGCTGGATTTCCATCAAATTATAGCAGAGGCCTGAATCGTCCTGTTTGAATTTCTTTCAGTGTCATCCCGGACTTAAGTCCAGTAAAATTTCTGGCGAAGAGTTTCAGATTACTGGCAAAATCCCCTGTTTAATTTGAATAATAATTTACCTTTGAAAACCTTACAATAAATTTTGGTGGAACACTCCCGGGTCTCCGGATGTCAGTCTGCCTGATTATATTCATTTAAAAGCTTTTCAACCTGAATTATGAAAAGAATAATACTCTGCCTGCTCTTGTCCGTTTCAGTTATTGCGTTCAATTTTTCATTTGCACAACCGCGGGGATCCGCCAGCATGACCTGGTCTGCAGATGGCAACAGCTACCTGACCCTTGAAAAAAATGCAATTGTTCGAACAGTTTTACCATCCCTGACAAAAACTGTTTTATTTGACCTGGATAAACTCCTCCCGCAGGAGGATTCTCATGCACGGAATATTTCATCCTTTGAAGTGTCAAAAGACCTAAAACAGGTCCTTCTGAAAATAAACACCAAAACAAAATACCATAAAACCACAGGAGAAGTATGGATTTATAACTCAACAGACGCAACAATTAAACAACTGGGCAAAACACTGAGAGCAGAAGGTCTGATGTACCCTAAACTCTCACCTGACGGCACACGGGTTGCGTACGTTTACCAGGATAAATCACCTCTTAAAGTCATATACAACCTCTATGTCGAGGAGGTCAGATCCGGAAAAAATGTACAGCTTACGTTTGATACCAGGGACCGCACCATCAATGGTACATTTGACTGGGTGTATTCCGAAGAACTGTTTTGCAGGGACGGGTTCCGGTGGAGTGAAGACGGCACAAAGATTGCCTACTGGAATGTAGATGCCTCAAAGGTACGCAACTACCTCATGCTCAATACCACTGACTCCATTTACCCTTTCACTGTACCGGTAGAATACCCCAAGGCAGGAGAAGATCCTTCACCTGTAAAAATTGGCGTTGTGGACATCGCCTCAGCCAAAACAGTGTGGATGAAAATTGAAGGTGACCCAAGGCAGAATTACCTCACGAGAATGGAGTGGTCTGCAAAAAATGAGCTGATTATCCAGCAACTTTCCAGGAAACAAAATGTATCGAAAATATGGCTGGCAAACGGGGCAAACGGCAACAGCAGATTGCTTTGGAACGATTCTGACGAGGCCTGGGTAGACCTGGAAGCAACCTGGAACACAAACGACAATGCAGGATGGAACTGGATAGAAAATGGCAAGGCATTTGTTTGGGCCAGCGAAAAGGATGGCTGGCGACATCTGTACCGCATCGGCATGGATGGAAAAGAAAGCCTGATAACCAAAGGCAATTTTGATGTGATTAAAATCTACCTTATCGATGAGAAGGACAATCTTGTATATTTCGCTGCAACACCGGAAAACGCGATGCAGCGTTATCTGTACTGCACAAAACTGGATGGGTCTGAGACTCCCAGGAGAATAACACCTGATGATTTTGCCGGAACAAACGACTATACAATTTCACCGAACGGGAAGTGGAGCAGGCATAGCTTTTCGGGTCACCTTTTCCAGCCTGCCTCTGAATGGATAACACTGCCTGAACACAATCCTGTGGATACGGATAAAAGCATACTTAAAAACCGGAAGGAGGATCCGTTTGGCAAACAGGTATCCTTCTTCAAAGTAAAAACGGAAGATGGTATATCATTGGATGGCTGGATAGCCAAACCAAAGGATTTTGATCCGGCGAAAAAGTACCCAGTTTTCTTCTACGTATACGGCGAACCATGGGGTTGCACAACATTTGACAATTCCAGGCTCGGCCGGTCAGGACAATTCGGTGGAAATATTGCCGACATGGGTTATCTGTATGTATCAATCGATTGCAGGGGAAGTATGGCTCCCCGCGGACGTGAATGGCGCAAGTCTGTTTACAGGCAGATAGGAAGGCTCAACATAAGGGATCTGGCAATGGGAGCCAAAGAGGTGCTCAAATGGAATTTCTGTGACACCAGCCGTGTTGCAGTGCATGGATGGAGCGGGGGCGGCTCCTCAACGCTGAACCTGATGTTCCAGTTTCCTGAAATTTTCAAAACCGGAATTGCTGTGGCTGCCGTCGCCAATCAGCTGGCTTATGACAATGCCTACCAGGAACGTTACATGGGGATACCCGCAGAAACGAGGGAAGATTTTATTGCCGGCTCACCCTATACTTACGCTAAAAACTTAAAAGGCAACCTTTTGTACATCCATGGGACTGGTGATGACAACGTCCATTTTGCCAATGCTGAAAAGCTGTTCAACGAATTGATCAGATACAACAAAACATTCCAGATGATGGCTTATCCGATGCGTTCGCATGGAATCTACGAAGGGGAAGGAACATCACAACACCTGTCTACTACCTGCAAGAAATTCTTACTCGAGAACTGTCCTCCGGGAGGAAGATAGCTGAACCAGCAGAACCGGAATAAAAGCAATTCAAGTCAGATGGCCTCCCCCTGCGCCCTCCAAAAATAATCACGGGGAATTGGGACAAAAATGAGGTTCGCCGGAAATGAATACAGAAGACGGTAATAATTTGCTGTTTGTGCTTATTCAATAGGCCTACCATCCGAATAATAACATTTGCCGGTCCAGGTGTCAATATAGGTTAGCTTTTCCAGGGGTGCATACCGGTTCGACCGGTACTGATGTGAGACCAGCAGAAGAACTACGCTGAGGACAACCGAGACTCCCAAAATCCAGGCCGCTTTAACGATACTCGCACCCAGATTATTTTCTGCCACCAGGCTGGAAACAGGCAACGGTTCAGGAACAGGTACCACCACCTCTTTTATGATTGCTACCGGTTCCGGTTCTGCGATTGCCTGAACAGCCTTCTTATTTTTCTTTGCAGGTTTCGATTCAACCTGAACAGGTTCTTCGATTACCTCGTTGCGGTTACTCCTCCACCTGATAATGGCAGTAACCAACAGTATCAACAGCAATGCTGAAACAAGAATGGTCACAGCCAACAGGCGATTTTCCAATACCCATTCGTAGGCAACATTGAAAAGCGGACTATTTGTTCCTGATCCTATAGCAAAAGCAGGAGTCAAAACAGACACCATCAAAACAAAAATACAAGTTAGGAATGTTTTAATTTTCATATGAAAGAAATTAGGTTTCGGATTCATTGACCGCACATTTGCGCAGGAATTGAAACAAATATATTAATTGAAAATGATTTTATCATTTATGTAAAACAAAAATCGAATAATATTTTCTCCGTCAATGCAAAACAGCAGGAATACCTCCCTGTCAAATGCTAAATAGAGCTGATCCAAAAATATATTCCCGGCAAAATCAACAACACATGCCAAATGTGACTGGCCAGGCTGGAAATAGTGTAGGATAAAATGTAATTTGAAAAATTTCCCGGAGATACATTTTGTCAAATCCCATTCTGTCCAATATATTTTGCCTTTGGGAAATAGAAAAGTTAATAATAATTCAAAAAGCTGTTTGTCTATAGGTTAACACCCGGATAAAATTCATGGGTCAGCATTTCTCCTGGTTTAGTTCTTCCATTATTGTAGGTGTTTTACCTACACGAAATTCAGCATTTCCGAACTTCTTTTTACTTTTTCTCCTATACCTCATCCTTTTTTTCCAGGGTAATTTTGCCTCATAAACAAAGTTTGAACACTTGATTTTTTTTGCAGAATGACTTATCGGCAATTAAAAAAGAAACTATCCAAAGAGCCTGTTTGCATTTACAGTGAATTTAACGAATGTGCGTTGAGAACTGAAATTGTAAACGGAGAGACGATTTATTACCTGAAATTCAAAAACAACCATGAATTCAAGGCAATATATAGCAGCAGGATGGTTGCAGATACCTTACAAAGTAACCCGGAGATTATCACATTGGAGGAATACGAGAGGTATTAATTGTCCATACCACCAGGAGCCTGTGAACTTCACCCTCCCTCACCCTCACTTCCGACTGTAATTTACGGCATAGCTTGTTTTAAGAAGCTGACAGCGTTCTTAATGCCTGTAAGTATTAAGGTCAAACAAGATCATGAATTGGGCCAAACACTTAAGTTTTAGAGATACCTGATCTTTAAATATAGTTTGTCTGAAGAAATTCAGAATTCATTATGCACAGTGAAAGATTTTTCACTGTGCATTTTTGATTAACAAAAATGCTACCTAAATAGCAGTAGCACCTCGCAGAAAAGTCCCAATTCAAAATATAGTGAAAATCATACCACTGATTTTAATAAATCAGCGAGTTTAGACAGCTAATAACACAAAAAATTATTAGCTTAAGCCCTGATTACAAATCAAAACTATTAACTATGAAGAAGGTCATTTTAGTATTGCTGTCGGCTCTTTTCCTCAGCCAGTCAGGCAGATGTGCATTGCCCGAATCAAGCTCCATTTTGGATGGATCGGTCAGTCAATGGGTTGAAAAACACTTCGCCAAAGGGAAAATTCCCCCATTTTCATTTGTATTGGACGGAAAAAAATCAGCTGATTTTATTAATACCTGGCAATACCGTTCAGAGAAGTTGAAGTCGGAAGATGCGAACAAAGAGGAATCTGTCTTTATATACACTGATTTAAAAAGCGGTTTGCAGGTTCGTTGTTTTGTTACCTGCTTCAAGGATTTTGAAGCTGTGGAGTGGGTCCTCAGATTTTCAAACAATGCCAGTCAGAATTCACCCGTCATAGAGAAAGCGGCGGTAATAGATGAGTCTTTTTCTTCAGCTAAGACCGGAAGTTTTATCCTTCACCACAACAAAGGAAGCAATGCTGACAGAAGTGACTTTCAGCCAATAGATGAAACCTTAATGCCTGGCAAAAGCATTTATATGACTCCTTCCGGAGGAAGATCATCAGATACATCAGCTTTCCCCTTTTTCAATTTAGAGGCTCCTGACAACCAGGGCATCATGATTGCCATTGGATGGACGGGCAAATGGTATGCAGATATATTACAAACAGATAATCAATCTGTTGCGCTGAAATCCGGCATGGAAAAAATGCAGCTGTCCTTGTTTCCAAAAGAGGAAATACGCACCCCTAAAATATGCCTTCTCTTCTGGAAGGGCGAGAACAGGATGGAAGGCCACAATCAATTCAGGCAGTTTATACTCGCACACCATTCAAGAAAAATTAACGGCCGGTTTGCCGAATATCCCCTTTCGGGTAGCTTCGATTATGGGGATCCGGCACCCTGCGGCGAATACAACTGCCTGACGGCAGATTATGCAATAGCTCTGGTAAAAAGATACCAGCACTTCAAAATCTTGCCTGAGGTTTTCTGGCTGGATGCAGGATGGTATACCGGATGCGGATGGGACAAGGAAAAAGGGGAATGGTGGCAGAATGTTGGCAACTGGTCTGTAGACAAAGAACGGTTCCCCAATGGCCTCAGACCCATTGCTGATGCCGCACATGGTGTAGGTGCAAAATTCATGGTCTGGTTTGAGCCTGAACGTGTCAGGCAGGGAACACAGCTTGACAGGGAGCATCCTGAATGGCTTACCAAACTAAAGGGGAAAGATGATTTTCTTTTTGACCTCGGGAACAGTGAAGCGCGCAATTGGCTCACCGACCACATTTCAAATATGATAAGGAAAGAAGGCATAGACTATTACAGGCAGGATTTTAACTTCGACCCTATGCCCTACTGGGATTCATCCAATAAGCCAGGCAGAATTGGCATTGCAGAAATCAGGCACATCGAAGGCCTTTATGCCTACTGGGACAGTTTGCTCGTACGCTTCCCAAATTTGCTGATCGACAATTGTTCCAGCGGAGGCAGAAGAATTGACCTTGAAACAACATCAAGGAGTGCTCCCCTATGGAGAACAGACTACCAGTATGGCGAACCTAATGGTTATCAGTGTCATACTTTTGGCCTGAATTTTTACCTGCCTATTCATGGAACTGCCATTTACAAAACCGACAGTTACACATTCCGCTCCGGGCTGGGCGGTACGGCAGTTATGAACTGGGAAGTTACAGGCCGTGATGGAGAATCAATTCCTGCCATGCAGAAAAGAATCAAGGATTACCTTGGACTCAGGCCCTATTTCTATGGAGACTACTATCCTTTAACTGCAAGCAGGACCACCATCCGCGACAATTCATGGCTTGCGTACCAGCTGAACCGGCCTGACAAGGATGATGGAATAGTATTGGCCTTCAGGCGCAAAGACTGCACTGATGAATCGATCAATATTAAGCTCATGGGACTCGGCCCGAAAACAATCTATACATTGGACTTCGAAGATTACGGACTTCAAATGGAAAAATCCGGAAGCGAGCTGATGAACGGTCTGGATATCTCGATTCCTCTAAAAACGGCCTCTCTGTTGATACGATACCATAAAAAGTAACTGAAGAATGACAAAATTGCCCATTCTGGCTATAGCCATATTACTATCCGTTTCTGCATTTTCAAAGAATAAGGACTTCCTGTTTGCCAATGTTGGAACCATCGGAATCACTCCCCCACCCGGGATGAAATACACCCTTGGAGGATATGGTGAAAGAATGAACAAACCTGCTGAGGGAGTCCATGATTCCATATTTGCCAAAGTGCTCATCCTTAAACTTAAGGAGCAAAAATTCGCCATTGTAACACTTGATCTGCTGGGTTTACCATCCAATTTCAGACCCGAACTGATTAAAAGGATAGCGTCAAAAGGTTGGAGTACAAAAAATTTGATGCTTCTGCCAAGTCACTCCCATGGCAGCCTTGAAATGGAAGCATTGAACAATAAAAACACCCTGAATATCCCACAGTTGGGCCTGTTTCAGCCAGAACTGCTTGATTACTTGATTTCCCGGCTTGAAAAGTTAATGACAGACGCAGACCGAAACTACAAACCTGTTAAAATCGGAACTAAAACCAAAATTATTGAAGGACTCAACCGTAACAGGCGTAAAGACCCGGACATTGACAAAGACCTGATAGTTACAAGAATAGACCTGGAAAACGGCAAACCGCTCGCAGTCCTGGTTAACTGGACTGCACATCCGACATTTATTGGCGGGGAGGACATGCAGGTTTCAGCCGAATGGCCCGGTTATCTTCAAACGGAACTTCAGCAATCAATTGGTAATAATGTAACGGCCATGTATTTCAATGGTGCGGAGGGTGATATGTCAACAATGCTGGATGATCCTGCCAAGGATCATTACCAGAAAATTCAGGTCTATGGAAGTAAGATCGCAACACTTGCTTTAGACCTGTACAAAGAGATAAATCCGGTCAGAGAAAGCAGGTTTGAATTTAATACCTGTTATGTGCCCCTACCGGTTCATATAGCACATCCCTCGTTTATGAAAACGGGAGGAGAAGAGTATGGTATGAATGAAAACTCTGTCAAAATTATCATGGACATGCTTTGTCCTAAGTCAGTTGAAATAAGTTCGGTTCGTCTCGGTGACCTTATAATTGCCGGGGTTCCGGGGGAGATGACAGCAGTTTTGGGAAGGAAAATAAAAAAGGCACTGGTTTCAGGGGATGTAAAAAATGTAGCTATCGGTGGACTTGCCAACGAATGGATCAGCTACATACTCGACGAGAAGCAATATCTCCATGGCGAAGGTTATGAATCAAGCATGAGCTTTTACGGTCCGGATCTGGGGAAAATACTCACCGACCAGATCATCAGCAATGCACGCACCCTAATGAAAACAAAATAACAACGCAATTCCGTTAATTATCCTCATAAACTCTGTTAAATCAATCACATCAATAAATTCAGGCCTCCTGAAATCCTACCATGAAAAGATTAAATCTGTTACTGTTTTCCCTGCTACTCACTGTAACCAACCATACATTGACCGGGCAGAATTCTGCAGTTTCCACTTCCAAAGAGGTTCTTAGGCTGGAAAATATTTTCCCTTTACAGCAGCAACACTGTCATGGATCAACGATTGTCGAATTGCCCAACAAGGATTTGCTGTGCGCCTGGTTTCAGGGCAGTGGAGAACGTACCGCAGATGATGTGGCCATCAAGGGTTCAAGGTACAGCCATAAGACTCAGAAGTGGGGCACACCCTTTATTATGGCAGACGTACCAGACTTTCCGGATGTTAACCCAGTCCTCTTTATAGATCCCCGGTCTGAACTTTGGCTTACCTGGTACACCGTCATGGCATACCAATGGAGCAGTTCCCTGTTGAAAACCAGGATCAGCGAGAATTTTACACAAAAATCAGGGGCACCTGAGTGGAAATGGCAGGACATCATCCATGTCAAAGCTGACGGTTCCCCCACAACCGGAATTGGTGAAAAGGACCCTTTCTATCAGACGATGGTCAAAAAATTTGATGCCTATTATGAATACCTGAAACAGCAGGGAAATATTAAGGATACCGGTAAAACAGGAATATCAGCAAAAAACCTGGAAAGGGTGCGGAAATTCTACCTGGATATTGCCAAAGGAACCAATTTGGTCAGCGACGGAACCGAAGCTAATGATAAAGGAGACAAGATCAGTAAAAAGCTGGGGTATCCCCTGATGCGGAGGATTGGCTGGCAAACACGCAATAAACCCCTGATTCTGGGGAACAGGATACTTCTCCCCCTTTATTCTGATGGACTAAATCTCTCTCTTGTGGCCATCACGGAAGATTTTGGGAAAACCTGGTCATTCAGCGAACCCATATTGGGCGGCGGCGCCATTCAACCTACCCTTGCACTCAACAGGGACGGTTCGATAACAATGCTGATGCGCGACAATGGTCCGGCCCCCAAACGGTTGATGAAAAGTATTTCCAGGGATGGCGGACGCACCTGGAGTTCGGTGGAAGACACTGACATTCCCAACCCGGGAACGGCAGCAGATGTGGTGGTTCTTAAAAGCGGAAACTGGGCCCTTGTGCTAAATGACATTGAAGAAGGCAGGCACAGGCTTTCAGTTTGGCTCTCGACCGACGAAGGAAAGAGCTGGCCTTACCACAGGGAAATAGTAAACGGTAAGCCCAACAGTGCCGTCAGAGGCCATTATCCAGCAATAATACAAGGAAAGGATGGAATTATTCATATTTCTTACACCAACCAGGAAGCAGGCATTGGTGGAACACAGGAAGTAAAAAACATAGTTCATGGTGCTTTTACTGAGAACTGGCTGAAACATTAAATTAAGAAGAAAATTAAATTCCTGAAAATCAACTTTTCACAGGCACCTGAAATTTTTAGTATTCTCCGGGTTTTAATAAATTCTAAATTACGGCATCTAATTGACATTTATCAATTAGTTCGTATATTTGAATCATAAAATTTTGTGTTTTATGTCAGAGGAGAAGGATGCAACCAGGTGCGGAAGTTGTGTAGAATGCAAATACGATTGTTGCTTTAGTAACCAACATTGCGGAGATTCCCATATTTTCGGGATCCTGGATGCGGATGAGTTGCATACACTGATGGACAACAAACGTCAGATACATTTCAGGCCCGGTGAAACAATCATGAAACAGAACACTCCCCTAACCCACCTGGTATGTATTAAAAGTGGTATGGCCAAGGTGGTTTCCGAAGGTCCAAAGGGGAAAAACCTCATTTTGCAGATCATTAAATCGAACAGCATCTTTACAGGCGGCGGGGCGATAATAGACGATTTCCGGCACTTTACAGTAGCAGCCATTACAGACATAGACTGTTGCTTTATTGATACCAGCCGTTTGTACAGTCTACTGACCAAAAACAGCAGTTTCGCCATTGAACTTCTTAAACACTGCAATTCACAGCATCTTAAGATGTTGACATCACTCATTAATCTCAGCAACAAATACATGCCAGGCCGTGTTGCTGACACTCTTCTCTACCTGAAGAATAACATCTTCGAAACGAATCCATACACTTTTATCCTCTCAAAACAGGAATTGGCAGACATGTCTGGAATGACCAAGGAAAGCTTTATAAGGAGCCTGAAAGAGTTTGAGGATTCCGGTCTCATCCGCCAAACAAGAAACACCATCGAGATTCTTAAGGAAAATGAGTTGACCGAGATCAGCAGGAACGGCTGAGCCGAGAGAGGACCAAAACTAATCAATGATTAAATTTTCAACATGCAGAAAATGTAAACATAGTTGAACTATCATTGAAATCAGGCAAATCGAAATCGGAAAACCAAGTATTTTATACCATTTCAGATACCCAGCTGGTGCAATTACGCAGATGTCACAAGCCCCATACATCTCCTGATTCGTCCTAAACACCGGTAAATATACCTTGATTGTAAATAAATTCAACACTACCCTACCTCCTGTGGGTAATGCGTATTCCCAGGAAAAAAACTAATAATTCACCTCAAAAGGGAAACCAAATTTCAGGAGAATATTAGTTGGAGCTATTGCCATAAACCAAGAATCCCTGAAAAAATGCACTGTTTTTAACTAATCCAAATACAGATTCAATTAGCGGCTGGCACTTTTACAGGATTAAAGGGAATCCAGTTTTAAATCCGAAGTTTGAAAATTCGCAACACAAAACAGTAATCTAATTTAGGTATATTTTCAATTATTTAAATATTTCTGATCAAACCGACCATATTTTAATAGTATTTCATGAAAAAATTGAAAATTTTGCTCCATACCCCCCTGGAATTTTCATTCAAATCATTTTTTTATCCATTTTGGATTGTATCAATTTTTCTGTGGCACCTCAGTCAATAATTTCTTATTGACATATGTCAATTATGCGCATGATATACATGATTGATTTTCAAACTTTATCCACACATTAATCTGTCAATCTATCAACATATTTCTATTTGTACAGAGAATTTACAATTTTTAACTTTACAATCGTGTCTTAATTAGACTAATTGATAATTTAATTTGAAAATACTGCTTGTATATTTAAAACTTTCAAAATCTATGAAACTACAGAAATTCTTTAAGCTAGCTATTTTTGCTCTTGCCTTGATGGCTTTTGGTGCTGCCTGCGTGAAAGAAGGCCCTCCCGGGAAAGACGGAGCCAATGGCGCAACAGGTGCTGCCGGTAAAAATGGAACTGATGCCAACGAAACTTGTAAAATGTGTCACAATCCTACCAAAGTGGACGCCATTTTAGTTCAATTTCAGGTCTCCAAGCATGAGTATGGTATTGCAGCAGAAGAAGAAGCAGGTAGCAATACCTGCGGACCATGTCACTTGCAGGAATCCTTCAAGGATGTGGTTAAAAGAAATGTACCTGCTACATTCAGCATTCCAGCAGGCGGTACCAGATATGTGAATGATTATTTCAGTGCTGCTCCTCCAAGCCCATCATTATCTTATGGTGCCCTTGGTTGCAGAACATGCCACAGTTCAATCCACGAAACCTATAGTTCTACGGACCTTCCTAAGCTGACAACTGTTGCTGCGGTTCCGATGACCATGTGGGGTGCGAAAAAGACAATTAACCTTACTCCGGACGCAGGAATCAGTAACCTTTGTGTTAAATGTCACCAACCACGTCCTTTTACTTTCAACAATTCCAAGAATCCTGCCTATACCGGTAATGTACTGGATTATGATGCATTGAAAAGTAATCCTACCGCTATATTCTTCGACCCTGCTTCATTAACAACTGCACAGATTATCCCTGGTTACCGCACACATACCCACTATGGAACTGTTGGAGCCATGTATGCCGGAATGGGTGGTGTTGAATTTGCCCCTGCAGGTGGTGTAGCATATACAAGTATGGTTCATAAAAATCTTGCTTCTTGTCAGGATTGCCATATGGCTCCGATGACAGGTAAAGCAGGAGGTCACAGCTTCGTAGCAAAGGGCAACTTCAACGGTTGCAATACTGCCGATTGCCATAAAGCTGGTACAGTTAATGCAACCAATGCCAAATACTGGACAAATCCAAGAGCTGAAATCAAACTTTTACTGGAGCAACTTGCAGCCAAATTAAAATCCAATGGTGTAGAGATCATGAACAAGAATCCTGACACCGAAGCTAATTTGTGGGTTACACTTACTGCCGGAAAATATGATGGTTACCTTAATGTATATGACCCCATTACCAATCCCGCAGGAGTTGCCAACAATGGCGCTGTATTACAGAATGCCAATCCTAGTACATCATGGTCAGCTGAACAAAAAGCATACAACCTAACGTTGCAGCCAATCAAACTGACAAATGCACAAATGGGTGCGCTCATTAACTTCCAGATGTGTCTTCGCGAATATAGTTTGGGAATTCATAACCTGGACTATTCCAGAGCATTGCTGAAAAACTCACTCCTAGTTCTTAACTAGTTAGTTAACTGGACCAATATAAAAAAGGCTTCTCTATACCGGAAGTCTTTTTTATATGGTTTCAAAAAATCCTCCTCAATGAAAAAATCAAATATTTATTTTCTTCTCTTTGTGTTCGGGCTGCTGCTCAACGCATGTACCTACGATTTCATCGCAGAAGAGGAGTTACCACCGGTAGATCCTAACGTGGATGTATTGTTCGCAACACAGATCGTTCCGATCTTTACGGATAAATGCATTTCCTGCCACAAAGCTGGCGGACAGGCTCCGGACCTTACTTCGGCCAATGCCTATAACAGCCTCAAAAATATGAGTCTGGTCAATACTACTACTCCAGCAAGCAGTGTGATTCTCGTACACCCAAATTACCAGGCCACCACACATACCTGGAAGCAATACTCTGCAGCTGAGTCTCAGCTGCTATTGACCTGGATTCAACAAGGCGCAAAAAACAATTAATCAGGAACATTTAAGAATTCTTACCAATGAAAAAAACCTTTATATTCCTTATTTTAAGTCTTTTGCCCTTCACATATCAATTTGCTCAAGGTCAGACAGACTCAACAGCTACCGAACCGGAAGTTGTTGTCAACAAACCGGTTCGCTTTGTTTGGGAGAGTGGCTATCTTATTGATCAGCAAACTTCCAAAATATCTCCGGTAAATACTCTAGAGGCTGTGATACAACACAAATTCGGCCCTATGGGAAACGGGTTCAAAGACCTGTTCGGTATCATGGCCCCTGCCAACGATATCAGGCTTGCGCTGGATTACGTAATTGCCAAGAATTGCCAGATCGGATACGGTATCCAGAAAAAGAACATGTACAGTGACTTCAATGCCAAATGGACTCCGTTTGAACAGATGAATACCGGCATGCCTGTTTCTCTTTCGTTTTACGGCAATGTAGGCATCGACGGAAGGGAGCTTAAAGTCTGGAATTCGAACCAGTATTACCATTCGTCAGATTCAGTAGCCTATACCAAGTATGATTTCCGTTCCACCAACCGTCTCTCCTACTTCGCACAGGCAATTGTTGCCAGGAAATTCAATGAGGTGCTGACATTACAGGCTGCTGTAAGCTTTTCACACTTCAACACAACCCTTTGGCACCAGGATCACGACAAGGTAGGTATTCATGCCGGTGGTCGTGTAAAGATATCTCCTCAGGGATCATTTGTTTTCAATGTTGATGTCCCCTTGAAGATCAAAAGCATATCTGAACAGGCAAATTTCGACATCCACCCCGAGCCAAATGTATCGTTAGGATTCGAGGTGTCAACAAGTACCCATGCTTTCCAGATTTTCGCAAGTACGAACCAAACATTGCTACCACAGGACATGATGCTGAACAACATGCAGAAAGTCTCCCTGGAAAACTTCTGCCTCGGTTTCGTTATGACAAGGTTGTGGGGATTCTAACAGGTTCTGCCATGAAGTATCAGTTGATTTTAAGTAAAATCTGAAATGATATAAAAGTACACCCAAATGTAAGAAGCCACAATCAATTTGATGTGGCTTCTTATTTTTTAAACAATCGGCTATTTAATTAAGTCTAAATTCATTCAGCCAGGTTAAACAGTCTGAACGATAATATATCCAAATACTATGAACAACCCTATTAAGCTGATCAAAGGACTCTTACTGATATTTTTACTTGCGGGAGCCAGTCCGTTAAGCGCTCAGGAGATACCGGCAGCTGCCAAAACAGAGAACCAGAAGACCAATGATAATTGCTTAAAATGCCATGCCCACAACCATTTCTCCTACGAAAATACAGTGGCTGGCAAACAGGTAAAACACAAGATGGAACCTGGTATGAAGATTGACACAATCCTCTTTTACCAATCCAACCATAAAACTTTTAAATGCACCGATTGCCATTCTGAAGATTTTGGTACCTGGCCCCACTCTCCGGAAGTCAGGATGGAGCAAAACATGAATTGTATTGATTGTCATGGCGGGGACGAAAAATATGCAAAATTTCAGTTTGAAAAAATTGAAGCTGAATACATGCAAAGCACGCATGCCACCAAGCATTCAGAAGATTTTAACTGCTGGACCTGTCACGAACCGCACACTTACAAAATCAGTGCACGGAATGACTCTATCATCAAAAAGGTTATTGCCTACGATAACAACATTTGCCTAAGTTGTCACAACAACATCAACAAATTTGAGTTGATAAGCGACAATGAAAAACCAAATATTATTGCCAAACACGACTGGTTACCCAACCAGGCCCGACATTTCCTGAATGTACGCTGCATCGAGTGTCATGCACATGTCCAGGATTCACTTCTGGTAGCTCATAACATTCAGCCAAAGGAGAAAGCCGTGAAGTTATGCCAGGAATGCCATTCCAAAAATTCAATCCTGCTGAATTCACTCTACCAGTACCAGATCAAATCAAAAACAGCCTGGCTGGGATTTGACAACGAGAAAATTCTTAATTCCACCTACATAATCGGTGCCAACCGGAACGTTTACCTCAACAGGATAAGCATAGCAGTTTTCCTGCTGGTTCTGGCTGGAATTTCAGTTCATACAATTCTCAGAATATTGACAAAAAACAAAAAAAATGGAAAATAAACTATACTTATACCCGGGGTTGATAAGAATATGGCATGTCATAAATGCCATTCTGATAATATTACTGATTGTCAGTGGCCTGAGTATGCAATATTCTGACCCGATGAATCCCTTCATCCGGTTTGACCTCGCCGTTAACATCCACAACATTGCCGGTTTTATTCTTATATTTGACTACCTGCTGTTCATCCTGGCGAATACCGTATCAAAAAACGGCCGTCACTACAGGATTCAGCTGAAGGGATTAAATGACCGTCTGATGGTTCAATTCCGCTATTATACTTTTGGTATCTTCAAGGGCGAATCTGCCCCCTTCCCTGTAACAAAAAAAATGAAGTTCAATCCAATACAACAGGTTACTTACTTTATAACCATGTACATCCTGATGCCCCTGATATTTGTTACCGGCCTGCCTATGCTATTTTCAGGTGCCTTTATTCAACAGATATTCGGCTCGCAGGCATTCTTTCTTACGGATATCCTTCATATCACAATTGGATTCCTGTTGTCCGTTTTCCTGGCTATACATGTATATTTCTGCACTTTCGGAGCAACTCCAACCAGCAATTTCAAATCAATTGTAACCGGATTCCACGAAGGAAAACACTGAAAGGAAGATGAGAAATGAGAGATGAAGAATAAGGTGCTAAAAATTAATATTCAGGACAAATAAGGCCTGGGAAAATATTCTTTCAAACTTTAAATTCAACACAATATGGACGATTCATCAAATGAAAAAAGGAATAACCGAAGAAAATTTTTGAGGATAAGTTTTCTCGGCGGACTTTCGGCTGTGGCAGCAAAAGCCGGATTTGCCGATATTCCCGTCGACCCGGAGAATGAAACAGGAGAAATGATAACGCTTCTTACTCCGGACGGACAATTGGTTAAGGTTGCCAAAGAAAAGATCAACTATATGGAAAAATATATTTCACCTGAGGCGTCCCGCCAGGGGATTCCACACCGGAAATTCGTGATGGTTATAGATCTCGCCAAATGCAAGAATGCAAGGGCGTGTGTCGAGAAATGTCAGAAAGCACATCATCTGCCCCCAAACCAGGAATTCATGAAGGTATACCTGATGCAGGAGACGGAGGAATCCGCACCTTACTGGATGCCAAAACCCTGTTTCCATTGCGACAAACCATTGTGTGTAAGTGTGTGTCCGGTCGGTGCAACCTATAAGAGGTCTGATGGTATCGTTCTTATTGACAACGAACGCTGTATCGGGTGCAAATTCTGCATGACCGGTTGTCCGTATTCTGCCCGTCAGTTTAACTGGTCACACAGTCCGACATTTGATATCGATCAGCCATATTCCCCGGAAACCAGCGTGCCGGGAAAAGAGGGAACAGTAAGTAAATGCGACTTTTGTCCGGATATGATCCGCGATGGTAAAATGCCTCATTGCGTGACTGCCTGTCCGATGGGCGTCATCTATTTCGGAGATCAGCTTGAAGACATCGTTACAAATGGTGACGAGACAATCCGTTTTTCTGAACTGATTGCTTCCAGAAGCGGATACCGGCATTTGGAAGATCTCGGCACTAAACCAAGTGTGTATTACCTTCCTCCAGTTAACAGGCAATTCCCTGTTGAACGCGGATTTGACCACGATGATGAGATCAATGCGAGGTATAAGGATGTTCCCTATGTCAAAAAAATGAAAAAAAATTAAACTGAAAAATGGAAAATAATTCAAGAAAACAGGAACTTCTCAAAGAGTTTCTTCCACAGCTGGAGAAAACGAGTTTCGCTTGGTTTGCATGGATGGGTTTTCTGCTGGCAGTGATATTTTTTGCCATCTATGCCCTGGTATTGCAAATTCTCCGTGGTCACCTTATTACAGGTATGAGGGATAATGTTGTCTGGGGCGTCTACATTGTCAATTTCATCTTTTTTATGGGTATCAGTTATGCCGGTGCCCTGGTCTCAGGATCTATGCACCTTTTCAAGACCAGCTGGCGCGGACCAATTCTGCGGATTGCGGAGTTAACCACCATGATTGCATTGTTAATAGGCCCTTTGTACATTTTATTGTGTATTGGAAGGCTCGACCGCTTACCTTACCTTTTCATGTATCCGCGGATTCAATCACCTATCACCTGGGACGTTATTGCCATTACAACAGACCTTGTCGGGTGTGTGATATACCTGCATCTTTCCTTTATCCGTGATTTTGCATTAATGCGGGATTCCAAGGACATAAATCTTCCCAAGTGGCGTATGAATATTTACAAAGCATTGGCGTTAGGTTATCAGGATACTCCAACCCAAAGGAAACGAATCAAAAATGTTACAGACATCATGTCTGCCATGATTATTGCGATCGCAATCATAGTCTATTCCGTGCTTGCATGGATATTTAGTGTGACGCTTCAACCTGGGTGGCACAGTACGATTTTCGGTCCATATTTTGTGATAGCTGCAGTTTTCTCCGGTGCAGGTGCCATCATTATACTCATGCGGGTCTTCCGAAGCGTTTATCACCTGGAAAAATACATAACCAAAAAACATTTTGTCGGTGTTGGTCTGATCTTAATGGTGCTGTCGATGTTTTTTGCCTATTTTACCTTCAGCGAGTACCTGACAAAATGGTACGGATCAAAAAAACTGGACGAAGACCTTATTAAGATACTCTTCACAAAATACTTCTGGCTGTTCGTATTCTCCAATTACATTGGAACATTATTGCCTATCATTATCATGGGTATCCCAAGATTCAGGACCATCAATTCCATCACATTTGCGGCGGTTGTTGCGGTTTTGGCACTTTGGATCAACCGGTACCTGATTGTTGTTCCTACCCTGGAAACCCCCTACATGCCCATTCAGGACATACGGCCGGAATGGATACTTTATTCAGCCACATGGATCGAATGGGCACAGGTATTGGGAGGTGTAGCCCTTTTTAGTTTCCTGTTCACGCTTGCCGCGAAAATAGTTCCCATTATTCCAGTCTCGGAAGTTGCAGATGCTGAACAAGAAATGAGCGAAGCCATTGCAAAAGTTCAGATTAGTCCGGCAACAACATTAATTGGCTTAGGAGAAGTAGTAGTTGAAAATAAAAAAGATGACAATGAAATATAAAATCAACTTATTCAGGAAAACATTTGCAGTCCTGGTCCTGGGACTTCTCTCCTCATATCTTCCGGCACAGAACAGTGCTTCAACACTGGAATTAAAATCTATCAAAACCGGCGATGAAAGCCGCAGGTATGATGTAAAACTGACCGGAGAAAGCGAAGAAGGAGCCATACCTGTTTTTGAAGCTAAAATTGAATTTTTCACAATTTCAGCAGGCAAATCCGAATTACTGGGAAGTACTGTTACTTCAAAGGAAGGAAATGCTTCCATAAAACTGGAAAAAGGAACCCGCTACCTGGCAGGTAAAGAGGGTGAAAATGAAGTCAAGGCTGTATTTGCCGGACAAGGAAAACTATCCGGTTCTGAGGCATCTGTAAAATTCAGGGATCTTGATCTTCAAATTACACTGGCAGAGAAAGATTCGCTGAACACAATAGTTTTAAAAGCCTCATCAACAGGACCCAACGGAGAGGTTGTACCTCTTAAGGAAACAAACTTCAACCTATATGTTCAGGGTCTCTTCACAAAATTAAAGATTGGTGAATGTTTCGTTGATGGTGGTGAGGGTACCTTTGATTTCCCAAAGAACATTCCCGGAGATGAAAATGGCAATCTGCAGATTTATGTCCGGCTTGAAGAAAATGAAACTTTTGGAGAAGTTGAAAAAACAGAGAATGCCAAGTGGGGTAATCACCGTTCAGGTTTTGTCGAGCCGGTACGTTCCTTGTGGACCTCGGGGGCACCTATCTGGATGATTACTACCTTAATCATACTGCTGGCTGGTGTATGGTCTCACTACATGTATGCCGTCATACAGATGATAAAAATCAGGAAAGAAGGTAAAAAACTCGAGAAAAATTAAAATATTATTTACTATTTTGGTATAGTATTTGATCTAGTTCATTTGTTCAATTTCAATCAATTAAAAAAAATTCTAGTATGAAAAAATTTCTTTTTGCAGCTTTGACAATTGTATTCGCGATGAGTTTGTTCTCATTCGTCGCAGCCGAGAAAAAACCATGGGATGTTCCGGCAAAATACAAATCAATGAAAATTCAGAAAAAAGGTGATCCGGCAAGCATCCAGCTTGGTAAAACTTTGTATACCAAATACTGTAAATCATGTCACGGTGGTACGGGTAAGGGTGACGGCGCCAAGGCATCTTCTCTGAAGACAAAAATGGATGATTTCTCATCTCCGGCTTTTAAAGCTTTGCCTGATGGAACGAAGTATTTCATGTCATACGTCGGAAGGGACGAGATGCCCAATTTCGAAAAAAAGATCGTAGATGAAGAAGAGCGCTGGGCCATCATTAATTTTATGAATTCCCTATAATTCGCAAAATTTTATTGAAAATAGCAACAGGACGACCCTGTTGCTATTTTTTTTGCCTGTTTTGCATGAACACCCCCCTTTGAAAAAGCCATTCAACTGAGAAATTTATCTCTTGCTAAATAGAAGGATTTTAAATTATCGTCCATTTATTGACGGAGAAAATTTGTAACTATATTTGATATCTAATTATTTGAATTATTAAATATTAAATTTAAAAAAATTGTCATGAAAAAATTTCTATTTGCAACCCTGACATTTGTGTTCGTCATGAGTGTATTCTCCTCATATGCAGCAGGTAAAAATGATCCTTGGGTTATACCAGCCAAGTACTCCGCCATGAAAAACGCGAAGAAAGGTGACAAGGCAAGTATTGATTTGGGTAAAACCCTTTATACAAAAAATTGCAAATCATGCCACGGTGGTGCAGGAAAAGGCGATGGGCCAAAATCTGCTTCCCTGAAAACAACGGTTCCTGATATGTCTACACCGGCATTCAAAGCATTACCTGAAGGCAACAAATATTTTATGTCTTTCGTAGGCCGCGGTGATATGCCCAATTTCGAAAAGAAGATTGTTGATGAAGAAGAGCGTTGGGCAATTGTCAACTATCTGAATTCGCTGTAACAATCTCTGCCTGCATAAAAAAAAGCAGTTGGGTAGCCC
>CAZDLO010000048.1:4157-25890 GCA_964506325.1 uncultured Tangfeifania sp. | reverse complement strand
ATGCGTCTCAAGGGCAACCTGGAGCTTGAGCAGCGGTTCATGCAGGAACTCAGCATCCTCGCGAAGACGCAGCACCCCAACCTGGTGCACCTGGTCGAGGCTGGGCAGGAACGTGGCCTTCGCTGGGTGGCCATGCAATGGCTGGATGGCGAACTTCTGGGTGCTTGGGCTCGCCGGAAGCGTCAGCAGTCGGGAGGCAGCCTGCCTGCTGCCGATGTCGGCTGGGTGGTGGAGCAGGTGCCGCCCAATGTTCGAAAAGGCCGGCATTACAGTGATCTTGACTACGATTACCTGGCCAAAACCCTCGATGTGTCTGCACTTTCCTTTCATAAAGTTCTTCAAAGTGCAAGAAAATTAGATGCCCTGAATGATGGTGCTTCTGTACTGGCCCTTTCCTATGTGGCAGCTCAGCGTACTTTCTATGGCTACAATGACATGGCTGATGCCAAAGCATTACTGGAATCCATCGCCCGTAGTTTTGGATACATTTACGGACGTGAGAAGGGTGTCCGTATCAATACCATTTCACAGTCGCCTACACCAACTACTGCAGGAAACGGTATCAAGATGTTTGATAACCTCCTGGATTTTTCAGAGCGTATGTCACCACTTGGTAATGCTTCAGCTGATGAGTGTGCAGATTACTGTGTCGTGATGTTTTCAGACCTTACCCGAAAAGTTACGATGCAAAACCTCTTTCATGACGGAGGCTTTTCATCCATGGGAATGAGCCTGAGGGCCATGGAACAATATAAGAAGGGTAATTGCCCTGACGAAGTCGACCCCAATCATATTTACGATTAATCTGATAAAAAAATGACCGGTTTTGCCGGTCATTTTTTATGCAATCCACATTCCCTGGTATCTGGTGATTCCCACCACCACCTTCCTGCCCGCAGATCTTCTCCGGGAAGAATGGCCCTGGTGCATGGCTGACATCCTATACTGGGGTAATCTTTATCATGAAGGGGATTATAGGGGATCTTATGCAGCCGGATATAATCCCTGACCTGTTCTTCCGACCAATCAATCAGTGGATTAAGTTTAATCAATCCATTTACCTCGTCCCATTCAATTGGTTTCATTTCTGCCCTTGTAACAGATTGATCTCTTCTTAATCCGCAAATCCAGACTTCAAGGCCTGAAAATGCTCTGCGCAATGGCACGATTTTCCTTACAAAACAACAGGATTTTCTGTCTTCTATCGAATTATAAAATAAATTAACACCTTTTGATTTTACCATCTCTTCTACCTGGCCGGCTTCCGGGAAGAATACCTGCATCAGAATTCCATATTTTTTATTTGTACGGTCGATGAGATCGTAAGTCTCAGGAAATAGCCGGCCGGTATCCAGGGTAAATATCCGGGTGTTTTTATCAACCGAGCAAACCATTTGGGTCAGAACCTGGTCTTCAAGCCCCAGGCTGCTGGAAAGGGCTATTTTACCTCTGTATTCCTTCAGAAAATGGCTGATCATCTCTTGGGCACTTGCACCAGCAAGTTTTTCGTTCAGTGTATCTATTTTTTGTTTCATGCGTTAATAATATTGTTTTTGTGTTGTCGCAAGGAAACGAAGTCTAGCGCAGCTAATACCCATTTCAACTCAAATTGAATCCAAATTCTGTTCAGCAAAAGTAGTCGTAAAAATAAAATTTTCACCCATTGAATTTTGGGAGGGAAAAAATGAACTCCAGACCACCGCCTTTGTGGGTTCTAGCAGATATGTCCCCTTTGAAACTTAGAATGGCGTTCTTTACAATAGCCAGACCGAGCCCTGTTCCTCCCTGCTTACGCGAGCGGCCTGAATCAATTCTGTAAAAGCGCTCGAATATCCGGGGCAGGTGTTCTTCATCAACTCCGGGGCCATTGTCTGCAAAAGAGAAATATTGGTAGTTGTTGTCTTCAAGGTAATTGGAGATTTCAATTGTAATACCCTCCCCACCATACTTAAGGGAGTTCTCCATAAGATTCCTGAAAACTGAAAATATCAGTGAATAATTGGCATTGACAATTACCTTGGCCGCCATATTGGTTACTATAGTGACCGATTTTTGCTGAATCAGGTCATTGAAACTTTCAATTACTTCATCAATGAGTTTTTTTACTTCAATTTTAGCCCTTGGATACAGTTCAGTCGACTCTTCAATTTTGTTGAGCAAAGCAATGTCATTTACCAGCTGTGTTAGTCTTTCTGATTGATTGAAGGCTTTATTGATGAAGTATTGCTGTCTTTTTGGATCCATTTCAGGATTGTGCAGCAAGGTTTCAAGATATCCCTTTACCGTGGCAATAGGTGTCTTAAGTTCATGAGAAATGTTGGAGGTTATCTGTTGCTTCATAATACTCCTTTTCATGAGCTGTGTATTGTCAGTGATCACAATTTCAAAGCTGCGGTCCTGAAAAATGATGCACTGAATATGGAAGTGGGATCCATCACGCTGAACAGAATATTCGAGCCGGGGTAGCTCATTGAGGTTGTAAACACTAGTGTCTGCCACGGCTTCATCCACGAATTTTTTGATTGCTTCAAATTCAGCCAGGCTAAAAATTTTTTCTGCTGCAATGGTAGATTCTTCTGATATTACATTGATATAGAATATGAAATGGCTGTTGTTCAGTATGATTTTTTTTCTTGGGGAAAAAAAGGCTACCCCTTCCTTAAGTACAAAAAGATGGCTTATCAGTTTTTCCTTTTCCAGTAGCAGCTCTTCTTTGGAATTATTAGCAAGTTCGAATAATTTGCTTATTTCATGGCCTATTATTCCGATCTCATCATTGGAAAATTGCAGATCATGGTCCATTTTCTGACCTTTTCTGACCCGGAGTGCAAAGTCTTTTAATTTTGCGATTGAATCACCCATCCGATGAGTAATCAGTCGGAGAAGGACTCCGAAAAGAACGAAAAGGAACAAAAAATAGAGCATGAATGCCCTGTCGATGCTCAGATAATTTCTTGTTTCTATATTGAAAAGAACTGCTGATCTGATTATTATGTTCCTGTATCTTTTTGCATAGTAAAAATAGTCAAGATTGGTAGTTGATGAGTGCCGGATATTGTATCCGGAACCTGAAATTACAGCAACCTGGAATTCAGGTCTTTTGAAGTGGTTCTCTAACTTCAGGTAATCGGAGACGAGGTTGTCATAGAGGACATCTCCCTGAAGATCAAATACGGTAATCCTTGTCTGAGATGGTGCGACCAGCTTCTTCAATGAATCCAGATGGGCGAGTTGCACAGTTGTCTCAAGATTTTCCTGCAGGATGAATCTATTCACAAGTTCTGTATAACCCTCGAGCCTGTTTTCTAGAAGCAAAATTCTGAAGTGCTTTTCATGTATGCTCTGGTAAATCAGTACAGACAGTAGAAAAGCAAAGAAAAGCAGAAAATAGTTGATGAATAATTTCAACCTAATCGACTTGTACCTGATTCTTATTTTATTTTTAAGAATGCTCATATTTCAAAATAGTAACCGTAGCCTGCCTTGTTGCGTACATAGGTGCTGTATTTTTCCAGTTTCTTTCTTAACCTGGTCATATTCACATCGACGGTCCGGTCGGTAACTATTACGTCGTCCGACCATATCCTGGAGAGGATCTCTTCCCTGGAAAAAATTCTTCCCGGATTCTTTGCCAATAATTGGATTATTTCAAATTCCTTCCTGGTCAATTCGACTTTCCTTTCGTCAATGACCAATCGTTTGCTCTTGCTGTCAAGACCGATTTCTCCAAGTTTTAATACCGAATCTTGCTGACTGACAGCCTGTTGATTCGTGCGTTTTAGTATTGTTTTTACGCGTGCCTGCAGTTCACGGATTGAAAATGGTTTTGAAATGTAATCATCAGCGCCGACAGAAAAACCTGTAAGGATGTCATTTTCATTGCTTCTGGCTGTAAGAAATATAATGGGTACGATGATATCCATTTCTTTCCTCATTTTTTGAGCCAGACCATACCCGGTCATTTTTCCCATCATAACATCGAGAAGGAACAGATCGTAGACTGATAGTTTTTTTTTCAGAGCCTCTTCGGCCGAATGAACAACATCCACAGTGTAACCTTCACTCTCAAGATTGAATTGAAGTATTTCACAAATATCTTCTTCATCTTCAGCGATCAAAATTCTGAAATTGTCCTTCATCGTGTTGCTAATCTAGTTAAAATGTGCGGTTTTTTAATTTCTCTACAATTGGATAAAGTTATTCATTTTGTCAAACAAGGGATTTCTTTTATTATCCCGATTTTTGGAAAATTCGTTACAAACAGCAATAATTTTTTTTCAGAATTGGATTTTGGCAAATGGCTACTTTAAGTTCAGTACAAGTCTTTCCTTGCCAGAGAGAGTATAATAATGTTTCCGTTGTACTCTGACTATGTATAAAAGGATATAAAAAAGAACGGAATTGCTTGATGCAATTCCGTTCTTTTTTTGAACTAGTTCTATCAAATTTAATTTGCTGACTGCAACTTTATATCCAGTGTCTGATTCAATTTACCAACTTCCAGTTTTTCGATAAAACTTTTGTTGTAGGAAATGTAAGATGCTATGAGGTTGTATTCACCTGGTTTCAGATTACTGATTTTGAAATTTCCGTCCAGATCTGTACGAACCTTCTGTGAAGAACCTTCGATCGTAACTTCCACACCCGCCAGAGCTTCACCGGAACTAAGGTCAATTACTTTACCTGACAATGAAACAGCAGGCACAGGGTTTGAAATTGTCGTTTCTGTGGTTTTGCTTTTATTCGCTGCACTATCATTTTTAGTTGCATAAGTTAACGCGAAAACAGTAACCAATAACAAAGTAAACAGAGCCTTTTTCATTTTGTAAGTATTTGTATGATGCAAATTTCTGCTAATGTTGTTACAATTTGATTACAGGATGATTACAAAGCGATTAATAAAGGGTGACATAATGTATTAACATCAGTATTTTCTTTCGCTGATTAGTTTGCCGGATTCGTCATATACTCTCCAGATACCTGATTTTTGACCCATTACATAATGTAATTCGTACAAGGGCTTGCCTTCGCTGGTCCAGATAAACCAGTCTCCATTCTTTACATTCTCCTTGTATTCAGCCTGGGCTGTTTTGTGGCCTGATTCGTCCCATGTGATCCATAAACCATCTTTTTTGCCATTTATGTAGGAACGCAACTCTTGCTTCCGACCATTCTCAAAAAAGGTGGTAACTGTACCTTCCAGGACGCCATTCGATATATTCAGGATTGTCTTTGGTTGATTGTTGCCAAAATATTCTGTGTGAATGCCTGTATAGAGCATTCCTTTTTTGAAATCCTTGCCGTCAACGTTTACGATTTCCTGTGCAAATGCCGCCGTGGTCAAGAATATTAAGCAAACGAACAATATTAGTTTATTCATTTTAATTCTGTCTAAATGTAATATTTCAAATATAGTGCAATTTTTGGCCTTCTTTCAGTAATCCTCCGGTTAAAAGAAAAGGCTGCCCGAAATAGGGCGGCCCTTTCTTTATAATATGTCAACTTTTAATATGCTGTGGTTTTGGGTGTCCAGTTGGCCCATCCTGCAGTCCAGTCGGTGGCTTTAAATGCTCCTACATAATCTGTTGCCTCCAGTCCTGCCGGAAGTGAGGTAGATGCTCCTGTTAAGAGAGGAGATCCGGTTGCAGGAAGGAAATTCGGAGCTGTCAGATTAAATGGATTATTTACTTTAAGATCGGTAATAAGGGCAACTGTTCTGTTGATTTTGGCGGGATCCTCAAAGTACTCCTTTTCACCTGCTGCATTGCCGCTGAAGTTGTCTGTCATTCCTGAAAGGACACAGCCATTTACCTTAGCACCAGAACCACCATTTCCTTTTGGGTCTGCCAGCATCAAGCCTTTTGGCCAGCCTGCAAAAACAGAATTGTATACTTCAAGATTTGATTTTCTCCTGATATGCATGGATGACTGGAACAATGGGTTGATTGTGGTTGTAGGAGTGGCAAGTGGGCCAAATAGGCTGACATTGGCAAATTTTGGGTTGGTAGTGGGAATATTGGTCGAACCGCTCCCATCATTGTCTGATTCGAATCCATTGGATTTCGAAATATCTGCTACGCCAGGGTCACGTAAACCAACAATGTATTGTACTGATCCGCTAAAACCATAGTCTGTATCAAATTCGTCATCAAGCCCACTGAATGCTATCAGGTGTTTGCAATTTACTGTACCACCAAACCATTCAAAGGAATCATCATTACTGAATGAAACCTGGACGTAATCAATTACAGTACCACGACCAACACCACCAAAAGTTAATCCGTTGATCTCCTTGTCCGGCATGAAAGCATACCCGGCGAATTCAATCCTGACGTACTGCATAGAACCTGAATTGTCATTGTCGTCAGAACCACCATATTTGGCGCCCAGACCACCTTCAATTTCCGCCTCGCCACCTGTAACATTGATTTTTGCATTTCCACAAAGAACGATGCCGCCCCAGTCTCCTGCAACTCTTGATCCGGCAGGTTTGATTGAAGTAAAAATAATTGGTTTTGCAGCCGTTCCAATTGCCATGATTTTTGCACCTCTTTCAATCACGAGAGAGGCTTTTGTTCCCTCTTTACCTTTTATGACAGTTCCCGGTTCAATGGTAAAGGTTGCACCTGATTTCACATAAACCCAGCCATCCAGTACATAATTGATGTCGGATTTCAAGGTAATACTTGAAGTGATATTACCTGTTAGCGTAACGGTGGAGCCGGCTGACGGGAAAATAGATACGATGGATTTATCAGTGAAAAGTCCATCAGTTGTGGTTGCTGTAATTTCAGTGGTTCCTGTTGCTACTCCGGTAACGGTTCCATCAGCTGCCACAGTCGCAGTGGCTGCATCTTTTGTAGACCAGGTCAGAGTTTTGTTTGTTGCATCGAAAGGAGTAACAGATGCTGTTAATTTCAAAGGAGTGCCAATTCGGACCGTTGCTGCTTTCTGGTCCAGCGTTACTCCTGCAACTTTGACATCAGGAGTCTCCTTTTTACAGGAGGTTGTCACAGTAACAAGTACTGCCAAAACAAATAAGAAAATAGGGATAAAGCGTTTCATAGTGATGCAATTTTTGTAATTAATTATAATTTACAATAGATTAAAAAATATTTTGTATGTTTTGCCAACAGTTGATTCCAGGGATTATTTTACATTTCAGAATCGAAAGCCCAGTTCAATGGAATAGCTGCTTCCGGGTCGGAAACTTCTCAATACCTGGTCGCGGTTGAAATATTTTATATTCGAGGAGCCACCATTGTAATAGCTCATGTCGACATTAGCGTCAATGTTTTGTTTGTAGACAACTCTTTGATTCAGCAGATCCTTGACCGAGAATTTTAATTCGGCAAACTTTCCGATTTTTTTACTGACCACGAAATCTACGAGTTGCCTGGGCATTTCATAAACATCCGGAATATCTTCCCATGAATTTTGCTGGGGAATACCCACGATCTGAATCCTCTTCCCGATAACATTGTACAGTAGGTTGACCATCAGACGGCTTTTTGTTTCATCTGTGTAAAAGATGCCTGCATTCAGGATATAGGGCGACTGGCCAGCCATTGGGCGTGTCTTTTCCGTCAATTGATTGGCAAAGCTTATTTCACTTTTTATAAGGGCACCGTTCACCACCACATTCAGTTTTTCCCATATACCTGCCGCTCCCAATGATTTGCGGATTTCGGCTTCCACCCCGTAATTGACAGCCTGGTCTGCATTCTGGTAACTATATTCCAGACCACTCCCTGTCTGCAGGTATTTTACTTCAATTGGATTTTGAAATTTTTTGTAGAACAGACCGACTGAAAACAATTCATTTTTTGAAGGATAATGTTCGTACCTGATTTCCATATTGTTAACTGTGGCATTTTTCAGATCTGGATTACCTGAGTAAACTGCATTGTTTTCAAAATCATAGAATGGGAAGGGCGCAATTTCCCTGAACTCAGGTCTGTTCAATGATTTGCCGTAAGCTGCACGTAAGAGGTTTTCATCGTTGAACTTGAATACTGCATTGACGGACGGCAAAATATTAAAGGTGTCATTGGTAACAGTTATAGGTTGCAGGAATCTGTCAAAACTGTAAATCTCCTGCTTGTTATTTTCACCTCTTATACCCGCATAGACGGACAATTTTTTGGTGAATGGTACTTGAATGGCAAGATATCCGGCTATTTGACTGTTACTTCCCTGGTAGGAGTCTGATTTGCCTGTTTCTTCATCCAGTTTTATTCCTGTGGTAGTATTGATGTTTTCATCCCTGAACATCTGGTCGAGCGGCAAGTAACCAATTCTCGTATCATACTGGGACGAACTGGAAACAACATACCCGAGTTTTCTGGCGCTAAAGTCCCGGTCTTTTTTTTCCGTATAGATACCTGTTTTAAGGGTAGGATGAATTTCCATCAAACTGAAGGTGTGTTCCAGGTTGGCTGCTGCAGAGTAAACATTTTCAAGCAGTTTCATGTAAACCCTTCCTGCGTTGGCCGTCAACGGATTTACCGGGAATACCATATAATACTTTCCATTGTTGGGATCGGTTGTGTTTTCGTTCAAAGTGAGTTTTAACCTTTTCATATCCGGTTCATCACGTGTGGCCCTTGAATAACCTCCTATCCAGTCTATTTTAGTTTTATTCTCATTGAAAGAGTGTGTTCCTGATAACTGACCCATGTAGGTACTCCTGCTCATGAATCCATATTCATAGGATTTGATTTTTGAATTGCTGTAAAATTCAGTTCCCTCACGGAGCGTTGTTTTGGTATATCCAATGTGGTTGAACAGATTCCGGAATTCAATTTTATTACCTTTCCCTAATAAGGCACTCCAGTTGTGCAGCACTCCCAGTTTGGCAGTGTTTTTAAAGGCTTTGTCGTTGAAGGCAAAATCATAACCGGGTTTGTCGATATCGAAGCGGTAAACGCCATAATTGTTGTTTTCGACCTGATCATAAGACCTTAGGTTGGAGTAATTTACCGAGGTAACCTCACCCAGGATAATCTTTTTAATTTTGAACCTGTGGGCCATATTGAACGAAAGACGTAGATCCGGGGCAGCAGTATTGGGAGTTGCGACCCAGTTTTTGTTTAGCATACGTCCCAACAATACCTGGTCGTTTTTTCCAACATCTTTTAAGTCTCCGGGGAATGACGAAGGCAGTTTCCTTGTTCCATCGTCAAATCCCAGAAAGTCCAGCTTTCCTCCCTGGTATTTGTAAAAGTCATTAAATGCGGTACCCGGAGTAATGGATGTACCAACTGAAAATGAGTACGAATTGGATTCAGGTACATCTTTGGTGCTCAGTTTTATGAATCCTCCCGAAAAATCACCCGGCAATTCGGGTGCGGGAGTTTTGTATATCATCATATTCTCAATCATGGAACTGGGCACAATATCAAATGAAAATGCCCTGCTGTCTGCCTCCGAGCTTGGAGCAGATGCATTGTTCAACCAGACGCTGTTGTAGCGCTGGCCCAGTCCCCGTACGATTACAAACCTGTCATCGACTATTGTAACACCGGGAACACGCTTTACAACTTCTGAAGCATCCCTGTCCTGAGATCTTTGTATTTGCTGATTGGATATCCCGTTGGATGAAATCAGACCTGATTTAATAGCGCTGATAACAGAAACATCAGATCCCTGGCGTCTTGTTGCGGTAACGGTAATATCCCCCAGGCTTATTGTAGCCTCATCCATTTCAACATTAAGCTGAACTTGTTTGTTGGCAGCGATTGTTATTTTTTCAAATACGACCTGGTTGTATGATATGTAGGTAACTTTTACATTGTAGATGCCAGGCTTAATGTTGTCAATGATAAAGTGGCCGTCAAAATTGGTTACAGCACCGATGGTTGTTCCTTCCAGCATAACCTGGGCCCCTACCAGAGTTTCTTTTGATTTTTTATCGAAAACAGTTCCTTCAATACTACCGTTTGCACCGAACATTTCAGAACTGAAAACCATGATAATCAGAAATCCGGAAAACAGCGTCTGAAGGGCCTTTTTAATTGGTTTCAGACCAAAACTGGAGGAGGTTTTAATTGGGGGGAAATTGCCAATTTCCTGATAGGTTTGTAAAATAGGGTTTAGGTTGATTTCTTGTGGCTGTTGCTTTAAAAAATTCATAGACAGATTATCAGTTCATTTTCCCTGCAAAAGTGCCCTAATGCTGTTACAGAAATGTTTCAAAAGAAATACAGTGTGGTTAAACAATTTTGTTGGTCATTAACATTGTAGCACAGGGTTAAAATGATTTGACACTACTATTTTAAATATAAGAATTTAAAATCTTGAATAACAGGCACCTATACCATATTTTCCGGTAATGTCGATTGGGTATTATACATAACAATTAAAAAAAATGATCTGTTGAGATGCACGGTGAAACAATGAATTGATTAATCCTCTCTGATCCTTTTTCCCCTATGAAGAATTTGATTTTCATTTCTTGTCACATATATACTTCTGGTGGGCAAAGCTTGTGGAAATGTCATCATATTGATTAATTTTGTGGCTCATTATTTCTGTCGGATCTTCCGGCATGAATGTGTCAAAAATCTGAAATTGTATTTATGGAGTTACATACCATTAACCATCTTCGGGAGCTGGAGTCGGAGTCGATATTTGTGATCCGCGAAGTTGCAGCCCAATTTGAAAATCCGGTTATGCTGTTTTCCGGCGGAAAAGATTCTATTGTCATGTTTTTTCTTGCCAGAAAAGCGTTCTACCCTGCAAAGGTTCCATTTCCCCTGATGCACATTGATACAGGCCATAATTTTGAGGAAACACTTGCGTACCGTGATGATTTAGCCGATAAGACAGGAACAAAAATAATAGTCAAATATGTTCAGGACTCCATAGACAGGGGAAGAGCAGTTGAAGAAAAAGGTGTTAATGCGAGCCGTAATGTTTTGCAAACAGTTACGCTGCTGGATGCTTTGGAAGAGATGAAATTTGATTGTGCTATGGGTGGTGGCCGGCGTGATGAGGAAAAGGCCCGTGCTAAGGAGCGGTTTTTCTCGCACAGGGATGAATTCGGACAATGGGACCCCAAAAACCAGCGTCCGGAGCTTTGGAATCTCTTTAACGGAAAGAAACACATTGGTGAGCATTTCAGGGTTTTCCCCATCAGTAACTGGACTGAAATGGATGTATGGCAATATATTCTGATGGAAAATATACCCATGCCCAGCCTTTACTTTACCCATGAACGTGAGGTTTTTAACCGTGACGGAGTCTGGTTGGCAACGGCACCCTTTATGCAGTTAAAACCTGCGGAAAGGGCGGAAGTGAAGCGGATTCGGTGCAGGACCATTGGTGATATAACCTGTACCGGTGTCACCCTGTCAGAGGCCAATACCCTTGAAGAAATTATCCTGGAGGTTGCCGCAAGCCGGGTTACAGAACGTGGTGGCCGTGCTGATGACAAAAGATCTGAGGCAGCGATGGAAGATCGTAAGAAGGAGGGGTATTTCTGAGTTATGAGTTATGAATTATGAGTTATGAATTATGAGTTATGAATTATGCTGTTGAATGACAGGTTTATACATGCATAATTATCATTAATATTAAGTTTGATATTGAATCAGAATGAGTGATATTTCAACAACACAGCTTTCCGGCAAGGAGATCGGATATTTGGACATGGAACTTCTCAGGTTTACTACTGCCGGAAGCGTTGATGATGGAAAAAGTACCTTGATCGGGCGGTTGTTGTATGACAGCAAGGCCATTTTTGAGGATCAGATGGAAGCTATTGAGCGCGCCAGTATCAGCAGGGGAGGAGAAGAGGTAAACCTTGCATTGCTGACTGACGGACTGCGGGCAGAAAGAGAACAGGGTATTACCATCGATGTTGCCTACCGTTATTTTGCAACTCCCAAACGGAAATTTATCATTGCAGATACTCCCGGGCATATTCAGTATACGAGGAACATGGTAACCGGGGCTTCAACTGCAAATGCCGCCGTCATATTGATAGATGCGCGCAATGGTGTAATTGAGCAAACGCGCAGACATGCTTATATTGCTGCTCTTTTGCAAATTCCGCATGTTGTGGTATGTGTCAACAAAATGGACCTTGTTGATTTTTCCAGGGAAGTCTATGATGCCATCAAAGCGGATTTTACAGAAGTTGCTTCTAAACTCGGGAACAATGATGTCCATTTTATTCCAATCAGTGCCAAACTTGGTGATAATGTGGTTGATCCTTCCCAAAATATGCCATGGTACGTTGGACCGACCTTTATTGGCCTGATGGAGGCCATACCTGTCGGGGGTGATAATAATTTTGAAGATCCCCGGTTTCCGGTTCAGTATGTGATTCGTCCACAGTCTGACCAATTCCATGACTATCGTGGGTATGCAGGACGGGTGGCCGGCGGTATTTTCAGGGTAGGGCAGGAGGTCGTTGCATTGCCCGGCGGACAAAAAACTACCATTGAAGGCATTGATTTCGGACCTGAGCAACTTCAGCAGGCATTTCCGCCTCAATCTGTCACCCTCAGGCTGGCACATGAAATTGATATCAGCCGCGGTTCCATGATTGTAGATGCAATTAATCAACCCATTCAAAGTCAGGAGCTTGAACTGATGGTGTGCTGGTTGAATAACAAGCCATTGCAACTTCGCGGAAAATATCTGTTAAAGCACACTTCCAACGAAATGAAATGTGTTGTAACAGATATAGCCTACAAGGTTAATATCAATACCCTTGAAGAAATTTACGATGACACAACCATTGGATTAAACGAGATTGCAAAAATTGCTATCAGAACTACCAAACCAATCTTTTTCGATTCATACAATCGAAACAGGGAAACCGGAAGTTTGATCCTGATTGACGAAGCCACCAACAATGTTGTAGGTGCCGGCATGATTCTGAAAGAAAAGGAGTAGGTTTTTTTACATCCTTATCGCAAAGGTAAATAATACCTCATGCAGGTAGGTATGGTATTTCACAGGTTCTACATCAAATCCGTCTACCTGGTACATATACATGTAATTGGTTCTGTCGCCCAGGCTGTAGGTCAGATCGGCGGAAAATACACCCGTGCGATAACCGATTCCACCATTGTAAGACTTGAATTTGTAGTCAGTGTTGGGTTGAGAGACCCCGAACGAACTTGATTTGTAAGGATTCCCCAGGAATTCCATTCCTCCCCTGAGGCTCACTGCCCCCGTAACCCTGTATTCAGCTCCGACCCTAAAATTGCTTGCTGATTGGTAGATTTCTTTGATATTGCCGTTTTCTGCTCCAAACTGGTATCCATCCATTCCATGCCTGTATTTCATATTTGCATAATTAACAAATTCATAATCCAGCGACAGAAGGCCTTTTTTGGCAAACTGGTAGGCAATGCTACCTATGGCACGCAGCGGTGTATTAAAATCATAATCGTAATTCCCTATCGGTGTCTCCTCATAATGGGTTCCGTTGGCCTCGGGGTAGACATCAATCAGGTTTGAGCTCATCACTGAACTGTAGCTCTCTTTCATGTAGAAATAGGTAGGAGTATGGATGGCAGCACCCATTCTGAGTACCGGCACCGGACGATAAATTAATCCTAATTTGACGTTGTATCCAATTCCGGAGGTTCTGAGAGAGTTGGTATAATCGAATTTCCCCCATGCACCGCTTTCATTGTACATTTTGGCCTCATCAAAAAACAGGTCCTGCATTCCGAGGGTCATGCCAAAATAGAGTTTATGACTGAAGTTGGCACCGAAAGAGGCCACATATTCATTGATAAAACCTTCACGTGAAACCGATTCCAGTTGTTTCACTTTTTCATCGCTAAAGAGGAAGGTGCTATATTGGTCACCCCCTGTATCCGGATTGGTAACTTCAATCAGGTAATTTTCCCAGGCCAGTTTGCTCTCCCATGGGATGCCCTGCTCATATGGGTCATAAGTATCATTTGAGACCAGGTCTGAATATACGATTCCATTTGTATTTTGTGAAAAGGCATCCATACGTGAATAGGGTGAATTAGCGGCACCGGCATAAGATTTGCTGTTAAAGTTTGCCAGCCTGTTGTAACCCAATCCGAAATTGAGGGAGACTAAACCTGAACTTTTTTCCTTCATCGGCAATACGGATACATACCCGAAATTTTTAAAATTGAAGTTATTGTTTTTATCCTTGAAGGTGTTTCCCTGGTAAGAAGCTTCAGTATTTGCCTGGTTGAGAAGGCTCATTGTGGTGGAAACCTCCCCCCGCTGGTATATACCAATCCCTGCCGGGTTGATGCTGAGTGCCCCAAAATCACCGCCCAAAGCACCGAAGGCATTTCCCATTGCTTTTAACCTGGCCGTTGATCCATAATTTTGCTGTGAAAATATGAGTGCGTTGTCGACATATTGTGCTGATGCCACAGATATTGTTACAATCAGCGTCAGAAGTACAAAATATAGCTTTTTCATTTGAATAAAATTAATTTTTTTATTTGCCGGTGGCATACCCACATATTCATTTTCGGTAGGGTGAATATTTTCTTACGGGTATTTCACATGAATATATTGTTTTATTGCTTCAAGGATAAACAGGTTTCGTCTTTGATTCGCTGATGTCAGAATTTATCCCTGTAAATATTTTATAACCTTGTCATTATCATTTAAGTTCCGGTCGTAGGCTTACCCTTTCCGGAATAATAATTGATTGTCTGGCCAGTTACAGTTACCTGTTGCGACCACCTCCGCCACTGCTCCTTGAGCCGCCGCCACCGGAGCTGCCGGAACTTCCACCACTGTTAATACTGCCGCCTGAGTTCCCGCTATTGCTGGATGACGGAGTATAAGTTCTGGTTGGTGCAGTAGATTCATATGACCTGGTTGGAGCAGAACTCTTACCACTGCTGTAGCTGCTGCTACCTTGCGATGACCTGGTAGTGGAACTGGCAGCTGAGCCACGCTGGTAGGTTCCGGTGGATTGTGTTCTTGACACGCTGGAGCTACTGCCGGTTCCGGTACCAGTTGGTCTTGAATATCGGCTGGGTTGTGTACTGCTGCCAGAACTCTGTGGAGTTGAATACTGCCTGGTTGAACTGTTGTTGTTGTAGGAAGGCTGCGTGTTCATCCTTGGCCTGTTGTAGGTCGGTGTGTAACTTTTGCCTGATGAAGATGACCTCGTTGAAGTATTTTGTTGGTTTACAGCACCATTCGACTGGACATTGTTTGATCTCCTGAGGTTGGATATGGTTTCTCCCCGGGTTCCCTGGATTCGCTGCGTATTGCCAGCTCTCTGGCTTTGCTGAGCCATCGTCGCACCTTTGGTATCGCCTGAACGGGAAAGCCGTGTGGCAGATCCGCCGGACGTACCTGCAGCTGTTCTGGTTCCTGCAGAAATTCCGTTGACACTGTTACTCCCGGATAACCTGGTAGCAGCTGAATTCCGGGTGGTATTAACACCCTGGCGTCCATAAGAAGCCCCGGAAACATTGCCACTCTTCAGGGTATTCATTCCATATCTTACAGCGTTGGAGCCTCCTTGTCTGCCAGAACTGTTCTGGCGACCGTAATGGGTGTTGGAAGCGTAATAACCCCCGCCGAAGCCGGAATAACCCCATCCGAAGCCATAATTAGGATAACCCCACCCATAACCGTAGTATGAATTTCCCCATCCGTACCCGTAAGAAGGATAACCCCAGCCATAACTGTAGTAAGGATATCCCCAGCCATAACCATAATAGGGACTACTCCATCCATAGTGGTAATAGGGATAGCTCCATCCATAGCCAAAACCAAAACTCCAGTATGGGTCCCAGTAAGGATCGTAAAAATAGGGATCGTAAAAAGTTCTGATTCTGGTAGAATAACTCAACTCTTCACCTTCGTAATAATTGTTGACAGTGAGTTGCTCTTTGTCGTCTGTATACTCAACAGTTGTGTCAGAATAAGCCGGCTGGTCTTCAAAATAATAGGCATTTTTATCTTTTCTGTTCGTTTTAGGAACGACATAGTTGTTTATTACCTTACCATTCTCATTCTCTTCAACCTGCATTGCAACCATGCTCTTTTGCTGAGGTTTTTCAACCTCCCTGACCTGTTGAGGAGCTGCTGGCCTCGCATCTCCGGGTGTAAAATAGAGATCGTCCGGATAGCTGCTGGAGGTGACCTTTGAGCCTGTTGTGCAGGCTGTAGCCAAAAGAGCAATGGCTATTAACAGTTTAACATTCGTTTTCATGATTTGTTCCTCCCTTTATTTATAAATCCTTCAATTTTCCTTACTTTTGCATTGGAAAACTTACGATAACACAAGCAAATATCATACCAAAATAGTAAAATGGCAAAAGAACTTACATCAAAGGAGGAAAATTATTCGCAATGGTACAATGACCTGGTCAGCAAAGCTGATCTGGCAGAAAATTCGGCGGTTCGTGGTTGTATGGTTATTAAACCTTACGGATACGCCATCTGGGAGAAAATGCAGGCTGCCCTGGATCAAATGTTTAAAGATACCGGTCATGAGAATGCATATTTCCCGTTGTTTATCCCCAAATCATTTTTCTCCAAAGAAGCCAGCCACGTTGAAGGATTTGCCAAAGAGTGTGCCGTGGTAACTCATTATCGCTTAAAAAACGATCCCAATGGAAAGGGTATTATCGTTGATCCTGATGCAAAGCTGGAAGAAGAATTGATCATTCGCCCTACCTCAGAAACCATTATCTGGAGTACCTATAAAAATTGGGTGCAATCCTACCGCGATTTGCCAATCCTTGTAAATCAATGGGCTAATGTTGTTCGCTGGGAGATGCGTACCCGCATGTTTCTGCGTACCGCCGAATTTTTGTGGCAGGAAGGTCACACCGCTCATGAAACCAGGGAGGAAGCGCTGGCTGAAACTGAGAAGATGATCAATGTTTATGCAGATTTCGTTGAGAATTACATGGCAGTACCTGTAATTAAAGGGGCAAAAACAGAGCATGAAAGATTTGCAGGCGCGCTTGAAACATATAGTATTGAGGCACTTATGCAGGATGGAAAGGCTTTGCAATCCGGAACCTCCCATTTTCTGGGTCAGAATTTTGCCAAGGCATTCGATGTTCAGTTCACTTCCCGTGACGGAAAGCTGGAATACGTCTGGGCCACTTCCTGGGGTGTTTCAACCCGATTAATTGGCGCACTTATTATGGCTCATTCTGACAACAACGGATTGATTCTACCTCCGAAACTTGCTCCCATACAAGTAGTTATTGTTCCAATCTACAAAAATTCCGAACAGCTTGACCAAATTTCTGAAAAGGTGAAGGAATTGGTAACCAAACTGAAGCAAAGAGGGATTAGGGTAAAATACGATGACAGGGATTCCCAGCGTCCGGGTTGGAAATTTGCAGAATATGAAATGAAAGGTGTTCCTGTACGGTTGGCGATTGGTCCACGTGACCTGGAGAACGGAAGCGTTGAGATTGCTCGTCGTGACACGCTCGAAAAGAAAATTGAGATGATGGATGGTATCGATTCCCGCATTGAAAATCTTCTGGTGGAAATTCAGGAAAATATTTTCAGAAAGGCCCTGAAATTCAGGGAGGAAAATACCTTCAGTGTTGATACATACGATGAATTCAAGCAACAGCTTCAGACCAGGCCCGGATTTATCCTGGCCCACTGGGATGGCACCAGTGAGACTGAAGCTCTTATCAAGGAAGAGACCAAAGCCACTATACGCTGTATTCCATTTGACGGGGAGATGGAGGAAGGTAAATGCATGGTGACAGGAAAACCTTCCGACCGAAGAGTGATTTTTGCCCTTTCATATTAATCATTTTGCCTCACAAAGGGGGAATAGCTATGGAAAAAAGAGTGGTCGACAGGTTTCTGAATTATGTCAGTTATGATACTCAGTCGGACCCGGACAGTTCTCATTCCCCCAGTTCTGAGGGCCAGGTTATTTTCGGCAGGATGCTCGCAGAGGAGCTGAAGCAGATAGGATTGACAGAGGTTGAAATCGACTGGAATGGCTATATTATGGCCACTTTGCCTTCCAATATCGACCGTAAGGTTCCGGTCGTTGGATTTGTTGCCCACATGGACACCAGTCCGGATTGTTCCGGGAAAAACATTCAGCCAAGAATAATTGACGATTATGATGGTAAAGACATCGTGTTGAATGCCGGAAAGAATGTTGTGCTTACAACGGGGCGTTTCCCGGAAATAGTTAAGTATAAGGGTCAGCGACTGATAGTTACCGATGGCACGACCCTGCTCGGAGCTGATGATAAGGCTGGTTTGGCAGAGATAGTCACCGCGATGGAATTTCTCCTGGCTCATCCGGAGATAAGGCATGGAAAAATCAGGATTGCTTTTACTCCGGATGAGGAGATTGGCCGGGGTGCTGATCATTTTTACACGCCAAAATTCGGGGCTGATTTTGCCTATACGATGGATGGTGGTGAACTGGGAGAGTTGCAGTATGAAAATTTCAATGCTGCTTCTGCCCACATTGTTTTCCATGGCATCAACGTACATCCAGGTTCAGCAAAGAACAAAATGCGCAACTCGATGCTGGTGGCACAAACATTTCTTGCCGGATTGCCGGCAGGTGAAGTGCCCGAAATGACAGACCAATATGAGGGTTTCTTTCACCTGGTCAGGTTCGAGGGCCGGGTTGACAGGACAGAACTAGAATTTATAATCCGTGATTTTGACCTGCAAAAGTTTCATGAAAGGAAATGTCTCATCGAAGAAAATGTTCATAACCTGAACAATTTCTATGGCGAAAAGATTGCTGAAATTTCCGTTAAGGATCAGTATTTCAATATGAAAGAAAAAATCGATTCGTCCTTTTTCATAGTTGACCTTGCCAGAAGGGCCATGGATTCATGCAATATTGAAACTAAAATTATTCCGGTGCGAGGGGGTACTGACGGATCAAGGCTTTCCTATATGGGATTGCCATGCCCCAATATTTTTGGCGGCGGACATAATTTTCATGGAGAATATGAGTACATTCCCACAAAATCGATGGAAAGTGCCTGCAGGGTTATTGTTGCCATTGCATCCAGCGTGGCTGAATTGTAATTCTCATTGTTCTTAGATTCATTCAGGATGGTTGAAAGACTTATTAAGCATATTGATTCGGCCCGGTTATTTACGCTGAATGACTCACTTCTTGTGGGAGTTAGCGGAGGCCTTGATTCCGTTGTACTGGTACATTTGCTTTACAATGCCGGTTTTTCATTTGCCCTGGCTCATTGCAATTTTAAATTGAGAGGTGAGGAGTCTGACCAGGATGAAGCTTTTGTGAAAGCGCTGGCCGCCAGATATGACAAGCCATTTTTCCATACAACTTTTGACACAGTCAAAGTGGCCGAAAATGAGGGTGTTTCCATAGAGATGGCAGCCAGAAACCTGAGGTATCCCTGGTTTGAAGAAATCCGTAGAAGACATCACTATGATTGGATACTCGTAGCTCACCACCTGGATGACCAGATTGAGACATTTTTCCTTAATCTTTCCAGGGGTACCGGAATTTCGGGCCTCACCGGAATAAAGGCCGTCAACGGCAAGGTGGTCAGACCCCTGTTATTTGCCAGAAGGCAGGAAATTGAGACCTACGCTATTGAACAAAACATCGATTTCCGTGAAGACAGTTCGAACGTCCTTCTGGATTTCCAGCGGAACAAAATCAGGCATATGGTTGTTCCGTTTATGGAAGAGCTTAATCCTTCGTTCAGGCAGGGAATGCAGGAAACCATCTCCCATCTGCATGATGCATACCTGATATTCCAACAGGCGGTTGATCTGGCTGCAGAGCGTGCAGTTATGCACAAGTCAGGAGGTGAAATTGAAATTTCCCTCGCCGAGCTTAGATTACTTGATCCTTTGTCTACTTACCTGTTTGAAATTCTCAAATCTTTTCATTTCAATGGGGATGTTGTGGATGAGATGATTAAATGCATTGATGGTCAGTCGGGGAAACAGTTTTTTTCAGCCACCCACCGGGCCATTTTGGACAGGGAAGTTATTTTGGTTCAGAAAATTAAGGAGGTCAGCCAGAGAAGGACTTATTTGGAGGAAAGCTGCGGCAGGATTGAATCTCCTGTTGAACTTTCCATTTCAATCAAAAAGAGAGATGCGACACTTCAACTGAAAACTCCTTCACATTTGGCATTGATCGATAAGGACAAGGTCCGGTTCCCGCTTATCATTCGGAAATGGCAACCAGGAGATTATTTCCAGCCCCTGGGCATGAAAGGAGTGAAAAAACTGAGTGATTTTTTTGTGGACGAGAAATTCAGCCTCGCAGACAAGGAAAAAGTCTGGCTTTTGACCAATGGAGAGGAAATTGTCTGGATTATTGGAGTCCGCCTGGACGACCGCTACAAAATAACAGCTGAAACCAGAAATATTCTTGAAGTAATTCTTTATTGATCAGGCGGTTGGTTTTTTCCTGATGAAGGTTGAGATCATATCTCCAATTAGCCAACCCATCAGCATGCCATACAGTGTACTTGCATACCAATGTGAAGTAATCGGACAGGTTCCGGTGGAACACCCTACAAATTTCCAGTACAATAATCCGAATACTCCACCCAGGATCAGGAATACAATACTGACGACTTTTGATTTAATTATTTTCAGCATCCATTTTATTTTTTACAAAGTAAATAAAATATGCATAAAGGTAGATGTCATAATATTTTGCCTGTTGTATATTTTTCATTGTTAATTCTGTCGGTGAGAACCAGAAAGTTTTCTGCTTTACATGTCAGTAATTGTCTGGTTGAGTTTAGTTTTCCTGAACCTGGCCCGTTGACTGATGTCCATTTTCTCTGTGGCATATTGAAAGATGAGCCTTGCAGCAGAATCCTTCCATTTCATCAAAAACACCCCTGTTTGTTCGGGCTGCTTTTTCCAGGCTTCGCGCAAAAACCAACCAAGTCCCTGGTGGACAACACGCTCATCGTCCAGCATTAAAGGTGAGATGAGGTTGAAAAACAGGGTGTAATCCTCAGTTGTTTTTAGCAATTTGACCAGGGAGACAGGTATTGCCCGTCGTTGAAACCTGAAGGTTGAATCCTGCCATTCAGCCAGTCTCTCCAATGAAACCATTTTTTTGAGGAAAAAGCGGGGAATAATTTTCGCAGACAGTGTATCACATTGTGCCCAGTTGGTAATCCCATAATCAAACCATTTGCCGATATCGTCGAAGTTGACGGCTGATAATTCTTTACAATGTTTTTCAGTGAGCAGCAGCAGAAAAATTGTTTCTTCATATTTTCCGCTCTTTAACAGGGAAGGTGCTGCCTCCAGCAATAAATTCAATGTTAGGAGTTTATTGTTGCATAGTTCCGATATTTTAGACTGGATCAATTCAGTGGAGACTCCATACGCGTCGTATCCATCTCTCCCGTCTTTAAAAAAGCGTGCATATTTTTCCACCACCTTGTCATCCGCATGGCCGCGGCAAAAGCTGGTTATTTCATTTGTTAATGTGATATGGTCCATTCATTACCGTGTTTAATTGATGCCTATAATTTTGCCGCAATACCATTCAGCAAGGGTATTCAAATGGCATGGACCAAACCTTAATAATCTTTCAGGGTAAGTTCATTACCAAAGCAGTACGAAGTTCTGAAGCCGTCAACTCTCCTTTGAGGATACGAACGATTTCCAGTGAAAAGTCGAGTGCAGCTCCTACGCCTCTTCCAGTGACAATATTTCCGTCAGTAACGAATGGCGCCATTGAAACAGTTGCGCCTGTCAGGTGTGATTCGAAACCCGG
>CAZDLO010000048.1:0-4147 GCA_964506325.1 uncultured Tangfeifania sp. | reverse complement strand
ATAGCAGACAGCGCATTTCCCGGCGAGTATTCCCATAGATCCAAGTACCATGGGAGCGGCGCAAATGGCTCCTATAGGTTTCTTTTTGTCGTTGAAAATTTTCAGCTGTTCAATTAACCCTGCGTGGTTCATCAGGTTGGCAGTGCCGGGCATTCCACCAGGCAGTATCAGCATAATAGCACCGGAATAGTCAGCCTCTCCGAACAACAAGTCAGCCTCTACAGAAATCCGGTGGGCACCGGTAACTTTCCGGTCCCCTGTAACAGAAACGGTGATTACATCCAGGTTTGCGCGTCTGAGCACATCAATGATTGTAATTGCTTCTATTTCTTCAAAGCCGGTTGCAAGATGAATTAAAACTGATTGTGCCATGGCTCAAAATTTTGGGTGAAAACAGGTTAATGTACTAATTATGAATCCATCCAAGGAAAAAATGATTCCTGTATGGAGGACCAGGACTGAATATCAAAGGTACAAAAAAAGCCTCCACGATTTGTGGAGGCTTTCAGATGGGGTAAAATATTTCTAGTTTGAAGCTTCAAGACGTGCTATGTATTTTTCAACCAGCCTTCCCTCGTTGCTGTCGCCGTATTTTTCTTTGATAGAGTGATAGGTGCTGAGCGCTTTCTCTTTGCTGCCGATTAACTCGTACATCCGGCCTGCTTTCAGGAGATAGATTGGCGTAGTAAAATTGTTTGCTTTGGTACCAGCCGCATCCAGGTAATACTTAACGGCTTTCTCCTTGTTGCCAAGTTCAGCGTATGCATCTCCGATGGCTCCTGCAGATACAGGCTTCAGAAGGAGGTCGTCGGTTTTGAATTTTTCAAGATATTCGATCGCTTCCTTGTATTTTCCAAGGTGCAGGTAAGAGATTCCTGCATAGTATTTTGCAAGATTGCCTGCCGGAGTACGTCCGTAACTGTCAATAATGTCAAGAACACCAGGATAATTGCCATCCCCATTTAATGCAAGATTGAAAGAATCTTTTTCAAAATACTGCTCAGCAGTGTAGATTTGCTCTTTGGCTTTGGCCTCATGCGGTAAGGTATAAAAGCGGTGTGTTGCAAGCAAAATAAGGGCAATCACTACAGCTGCCCCAAATATCATGGATATTAGTTTCGCATTTTTTTCGAAGAAAAGTTCAGCCGTTGTCAATGCGTGTTCGACTTCCTTCAGGTTATCGGTTGGGGTTGGTTTATTCTGTTTGCTCATAGATTTCAGTTCACTTAAATGGATGCTATTTTGTATGCGAGTGCAAAAATAATTGTTTTTAACAAACGAACGCAACAATTTGAAAAATATGCTGATGTTATTTAGCGTTTTCAGTCTTTTTAAGATCAGACTGGCTTTTTATGCCCAATTCAGTTTTGAACCCACCGCAAAACTTAGCTAAAAAGTTTAGATTTGCATGACAAATGAAGGTAGGATGTATATCAGTGAGCTTTCTTTATTAAACTATAAGAATTTTGGAGAAGCCAACCTGACTTTTTCAAGGAAACTTAACTGTTTTATCGGCAACAACGGAGTTGGAAAGACCAACCTGCTGGATGCAATTTACTACCTTTCCTCCTGTAAAAGTTATTTTAACAATCCTGATTCCCAGAACGTACGTCATGGCGAGGAATTTTTCGCGCTACAGGGAAGGTACGATTTAGACAATACCCCGGAAGAGATTCATTGCGGGTTCAAAAATGGCCAGAAGAAAAAGATCAGGCGAAACAAGAAAGAGTACGAGCGATTTTCTGACCATATCGGATTACTTCCCCTGGTCATGATCTCGCCTTCGGATTCAGTTTTAATCCAGGGTGGGAGCGAGGAACGCCGGCGCTTTATGGACAGTGTCATTTCACAGTACGACCGTACCTATCTCGAATGGTTGGTCAGGTACAACAGGGTCCTTCAGCAGCGCAACGTCCTTTTGAAGGAGTATGCGGGGCAGTCGGGAATCGATCCTGATATATTTGCAGTATGGGACGAGCAGCTGATTCAGCTGGGGCAAAAGATTCATATCAAGCGCGGACGATTTCTTGAGGAACTCCTCCCTGTTTTCCAGAAATATTACACACTGATTTCCGGAGGCAAAGAAATAGTTTCGCTGGAGTATGGGTCACAACTTAATGAGAAAGATTTTTCCCTGTTGCTGGAGGAGTCTTTCGCGAGGGACCGCATTTTGCAGTTTACTACCACAGGGATACACAAGGATGACCTTGAACTTAAACTTGGAGGTTACCCCATTAAACGGCTGGGCTCCCAAGGTCAAAATAAAACTTACCTTATTGCGCTAAAATTTGCCCAATTTGATTTTGTCTGCTCGATAAACAGTATTAAACCAATTCTTTTGCTGGATGATATTTTTGATAAACTTGACAGCAGCAGGGTGGAGGAGATTGTAAAGCTGGTTTCGGATGATCATTTCGGCCAGATTTTTATCACTGACACCAACCGTGAACACCTCGACGGAATTTTACGCGAAGCCGGGGGAGGGGATTTCAGGATCTTTGTGGTGGAGCAGGGTATAATCAACAATATAATAGGGAACAATGAGAAGAAGTGAGATCCATTCGCTTGGGAGTGCTATCAGGAGTTTCCTGAAAGAGTCGAAGTTCGACAAGAAGCTTGCTGAAGTCGATACGGTGGGTTCCTGGGAATCAATCATAGGAAAACCCATTGCCCGTGCAACAACCAACATTTATATACAGAAAGAAACTTTGTATGTACATTTAAACTCCTCTATCGTGAGAAATGAGCTTTTCATGATGAGGAATGATATTATTCGTGCCGTCAACGAACATGCCGGAAGGGTAATTGTAAAAACAATCGTGCTGAAGTGAAAGCATCCTTTAACCTCTAAAAGGCAAGTTTTTTATATCCTGAAACTCATCATTTTTAAAATACAATGGCAATTGACCTTAACCAGATACCCAATCCCTGCTACGTTATTGAAGAATCCCTGCTACGGGGCAACCTGGAAAAGATAAGGACAGTCAGTGAGTCGGCTAATGTTGATATTATTCTGGCTTTCAAGGGTTTTTCCCTGTGGAAAGTCTTTCCGGTTGTTCGGGAATACATTTCAGGAGCAACCGCCAGCGGGGCAAATGAAGCCATGCTGGCTTACGAAGAGATGAAAACCCTGGCGCACACTTATTCGCCGGCTTTCACCGATTCAGATTTTCAGAAAGTCATGGAATGCTCCTCTCACATCACTTTCAATTCTCTGAATCAATATGAAAGATTCAAGGGGAGGATTTCTTCATTTGAAAGGCCTATTTCGATTGGCCTCAGGGTCAATCCGGAATATTCTGAAGTTAAAATAGAATTGTACAACCCCTGTGCGGCCGGGACCAGGCTGGGCATGACCGCAGATCAACTTGGAGAGAGGCTGCCTGATGGAATTGAGGGAATTCATTTTCATACCTTGTGTGAGTCCTCCTCCTATGACCTGGAGAAGACCCTGATGGCTTTTGAGAGCCGTTTCGGCAGGTTTCTTGGAAAGCTGAAATGGGTTAACCTTGGGGGAGGTCACCTGATAACAAGGAATGATTACGATGCAGAGCATCTTATCAGGGTTTTGAGCGAGTTTAAAGAGAGATGGAAAAACCTGAAGGTTATCCTGGAGCCGGGCAGTGCTTTTGCCTGGGAAACAGGATTTCTTCTATCTTCGGTGGTTGACATAGTGGAGAATAAAGGCATAAAAACCGCCATTCTGAATGTCTCATTTACTGCCCATATGCCTGACTGCCTGGAAATGCCTTACCAGCCAAAGATAAGGGGAGCCAGACATGATATTTTACCCGGAAAGCCGGCATACAGGATGGGTGGAAATTCATGCCTGGCAGGTGATTACATGGGATTCTGGTCGTTCGATGAACCACTTCAGGTGGGGGATTCCATTTTATTTGAGGACATGATTCATTACACCATCGTCAAAACTACTTCTTTTAACGGGGTGGCTCATCCTTCCATCGGTATCTGGAATGAGGAAAAGGGGTTTACGCTGCTGCGGGAATTTACTTTTGAGGACTATAAGATGAGGATGGACTGAACCACAGATGTGAAAATGAGTTAGGAGTTATGAGTTATGAGTTATGAGTTATGAGTTATAAGTTGTCCATGCCTAAATAACGTTGACCGATTTAGTTCTAAATTT
>CAZDLO010000047.1:0-26968 GCA_964506325.1 uncultured Tangfeifania sp. | reverse complement strand
GATCAGTCATCTCCCATTTTTTGTTGAAATAGTTCCCTGCGCTATTTTGCAGCCTTCTTAGGAACAAACTTTTCAGAAGAATAATTGAACAGGTATTTGCCGGAACCCAGCTGAACCACTGTATTGTCGCTGCTCTGTTCTGCCTTGCAGTTCTTGTTTCCCGAAAGGGATGCCTTGTTTAAAAGTACTTCCGCCAGGACGGCATGAGGCAGGGTTACGGTTGCTGTAGTATTGGCAGGAACAGAAACCTCATAGGAAAACTGTGTCCCATTGATGATCCAGGCAGATTTAACCGGACCGTACATGCTATTAACTTCAGCAGAGGCATTTGAAAGATTGCCGCCAGGATGAGGGAAAAGCAGAATGTGCTTGTACCCCGGACGATCCGGATTGATTTCAATTCCGGCAACATGGGTGTACAGCCATTCGCCGATGGCACCGTAGGCATAGTGATTAAAACTGTTCATACCGACATCCTGGAAAGAACCATCCGGTTTCTGTCCATCCCAGCGTTCCCAGATAGTTGTGGCACCCTGGGTTACAGGATAAAGCCAGGAAGGATATTTTTTCCGGTTCAGCAGCATAAATGCCAGATCGTCGTGACCGGTCGCCGATAGGGTATTGCAGAGAAGAGGCGTTCCAACAAACCCTGTTGTAAGATGTCCCCTTTGCTTTACCTCGGCTGCAAGAAAATCAGTTGCATTCTTCTTCAGATTATCCGGAAGCAGATCGAACGCCAAAGCCAGGGAATAACCAGTTTGGGTATGTGAAACTACCCTGCCGTTTTTGGTTACAAACTCATCGATGAAGGCTTTTTTCACTTCGGCAGAGAGCCTGGCATAAAAATCTGCATCTGCGGTTTTTCCAAGAATGGAGGCAATCTGGCTCAGTAACCTGGATGAATAAGCATAATATGCGGTTGCAATAAGGTCCCTTTCAGTTGTTGCACCGGGATAGGAGGAACTGTTTGATGCATATGCCAGCCAGTCGCCAAAGTGAGCATCTCCCGTCCAGAGGTTCTTGGCTCCGGCCCTGGTATGCATAAATTCCACCCAAGCCTTCATGCTCTTGTACTGATCCTCAAGTATTCGTTTATCGCCATACACTTTGTAAACAGTCCAGGGAACGATGATGGCAGCATCTGCCCATGCAGTGGCCCCTCCGTCACCCCGCAGTACATCAGGAATAACATGTGGCACACGGCCATTCTCCAACTGATCAGCAGTGAAATCCTTCATCCATTTTGTATAAAATGCTGCCACATCGAAATTGAAAGCGGCAGTCATGCTGAAAACCTGTGCATCGCCAGTCCAGCCCAATCTCTCATCCCTTTGCGGGCAATCTGTGGGTACATCCACAAAATTCCCTTTTTGTCCCCACTGGATATTGTGCTGGAGTTGATTAATCAAGGAATCAGAGCAGGCAAAATTGCCGGTTGGTGTCATAGCTGAATGAATGACAACACCTGTCACCTGGTCGAGAGAAGGATCGGTAGCCAACCCCTCAAGCATCACATAACGAAACCCGTGGAAAGTAAAAAATGGCTGAAATACCTCTTCTCCTCCACCTTTCAGAATATAGGTGTCCGTACATCTGGCTGCACGAAGGTTGTCTGTATAAAAATTACCGGCTTTATCCAGGACCTCAGCGAATTTGATGACAACTTTGTCTCCCTTATTGCCTTTGACTTTCAACCTGACAACACCTACCATGTTCTGTCCCAGGTCAAGAACTTTCTCACCTTTCGGGGTTTTGATGAGTTTTAACGGTTTTATTTCCTCTATGGCCTGTACAGGAACTCCCTGCGGAGCAATAAGGCTTTTCATGGTATGATCATAAACCAGGGCTCCGCTCCATTTTGCATCATCATAGCCAATCATGTCCCATCCTGTTAATTCGAGGTTGGCGTCATAGATCTCGCCATTGTAGATATCTGATTCAATTATCGGACCGGTAGAAGCCTTCCAACTGGAATCAGTGATTATTGTTTCACTTGTTCCATCGGTATAGGTTATTGCCACCTGGGCTAAAAGTGCACACTTATCTCCGTAATAACTTCTTTGTCCCTGAAATCCGATATTACCTCTGTACCAGCCATCACCAACGATGGCTCCAATAGAATTCTTCGCCTCAATCAAGGAAGTGATATCATAGGTCTGATATTGAATCCTTGTTTTATAACTCGTCCATCCCGGAGTGAAAAGGTCGTTTCCGACTTTTTTCCCGTTGAGTCGCAATTCATAAAGGCCCAGTGAAGTAACATATACCCTGGCCGTCCTGACTTTTTTTGCGGTTGAAAATTCCTTTCTGAAGAATTGTGCCGGACGGGAAACAGTATTGGCAGGCTCGTTTGGAAGCCTAATCCATGATGCTTTCCAGTCTGCCGGCTGAAGCAGTCCCATCTCCCAACAGGCTGGCTCACTCCATGCTGTAGCCTTATTTTTAGCATCCCACACCCTTACCTGCCACCATAATCTCTGCATGGTTTTGCCGGCAGGGCCACCATACAAAACATTTACCGACTCACCAGAGGTGACTTTGTCAGAACCCCAAATCAGGTTCCTTCCTTTGAGGAGATTTTCAGAGGTCCCGGCCACACGGATCTCGTAGGCCAACTGGACAAAATTGTTCTCGTCGGCAACAATCTGCCAGCTTAATCGGGGTTGAGCCACATCAATACCCAACGGATTTACGTGGTAATCACATTTTAAAGCAGTAATTACATTTTTGGAAAATCCTGAAAGGGAGTATCCCCACAGGAGGACTGTAATCAAAAAAAGTTTGGAGTAGTTAATTGATTTCTTCATCATGTTAAGTTGTTTGTTTGTCCAAAGGTAGAATAAATTAGAACGTAATAGGTCAGTAATAACGGGCTATCTCCATACCTGCGGATTGACAATTGAAATGTCTTTGCTGCCTTCAAAGAACCGCTTAAGATTTTCAGCGGCCTCCCTGCAGATTTCGATCCGCGTATCAATAGTTCCTGTTGCATTGTGAGGGGTCATTACAACATTGTCCAGGGCAAGCAGTCCAGAATCAATTACCGGCTCATTCTCAAAAACATCCAGTCCGGCCCCTCCAAGTTTGCCATTTCCCAGGTATTTAACCAGCATTTTCTCATGGATGACAGGGCCCCTGGCGGTATTCAGGATAATTGCTCCAGGTTTCATCCGGATCATTTCCTTTTCATCCAGAAGATGATGGGTTTCATCCGTCAGCGGACAATGCAAAGAAATCACATCTGATTTTTCAATAAGTTCCTCAAAGCTAACCAGCTGGCAATTGTACTCCCTTTCCAATTCAGGCGCCAAGCGGGTACGGTTAAAATAAATGACTTTCATTCCGGATGCAAGGGCCCTCCTGGCAAAAGCCTGGCCTATCCGGCCCATACCAACAATACCGACGGTCTTGCCAAATATACCGGTACCGAGATTCTCCATCATCCCCCACTTAAAATTGGGATCTGCCCTCAACCTCCTGTCTGTCAAGGCTATATTCCTCGTCAGTGAGAGAAGCAGTCCAAACGCCATCTCAGCAGTGGGTTCCGTCACCGCATGGGGCGTATTGCAAACAACCACCCCCAATTCATTGGCCCTGGCCACATCCACATTGTTGTATCCAACCCCGAAATTGGCAATAATTCTCAATCGTGTGGCTGCATTCAGCATTTCGGCAGTCAGGGGCCGTATAAAAACAGACAGCACACCATCAGCCAACCTGATATGGTCCCTGATCTCATCATCAGTGAACATGAAGCTTTTTTCGGGATAAATCAGGTCGCACGTTTCTTCAAGCGACGTAAGGCCTTGTCTTGGAATTGCTGCAATTACAAGAATTTTTGGTCTCATGTATAAATAGTTATAGAATTCAAAGTTCAGTTTAGTTCGTCGACCGGCGAAAATATTTAATAGTCATGATTATTCATTGCACCCCGGACAGTACAGATAAAACAGGATAGGATTAAATTCTTTAAAATTTGCTATTAGCTTAGTGCTCAACAACTTGATAATCAGATAAAAGGGGCGAATCTTACACTACGTCTGGAAATAAGATTAACTCCTCTCCCGCTTTGAATAATCAACTGCAACAATAAACTGCCTGTAATAAAACCCGGTATAATAAAACCTTACGGAGGAAATCAAAAGTGGCACCGACATCATCAAGTACAACAAGGAGAGATAGACAGGAGGAATCCATCCCGTTGTCCTTAATGTGATACCCATAGTGATCATTAACACCATCATGAGGTAACTCCTGAAATTAAAAAATGAAAAGAAACACGGATAGGCTTCTTTCAGGCTGAGGATTCTGAGTGTATGTTTTAAAGAAATCCCTGAGAAAAGCTTCAGGTAAAAAATGATGCCGCCTGTCAAGGAAAGCAGCAGTATCAGCCATACATACGGACCGGATGTATCAACCATTTTGTAACCCCTGTACATCAGCATGGAACCTGCAAAAGTCCAGACAACAGCAGCGACGAACAGAAGGGTTCGCTTAGGAACAGCGGGTTTTAACCACGACAGACTTTTCAATTGAATAAAATTAATTGCGATCTCAATTAACACTAAAAATTCTAATTCACTTCAAACCACTAAACGCATTTCACGGCCGGCTATGACCGTCAATTATCACCTTGTGCATTTAAAGTTACCAGCTTCGGTTTCCTCCGGCTATTAATGAAACTTAATTAACAGATGAAAACGAGTCTGATTCAGGTTGCAAATGAAAAGAAAAAATATGAATCTTACTTCACCAGATTCATAATATCAATTACACGACCCGATATTTTGCCAATCTTCTGAAGGGTGCCGGTTATTTTGAACAAGCGCTTACTGGTTTTCTCCATTTCTTTTGTCAGCTCATTAAGCGATAAAGTCTCCCTTTTCAAAGATTCCAGAAGCTCTTTCCCCATCGAATTCACCAGTGCCCGCTCCAGGTTTCTAAGCTGCAGCGTTGCCTGTTCCAGTTTCAGCCGGCCCGTCCGTGGCAAATCATCAGAATCCATTTCGATGGCAATTTCAGATTGTGCTATCCTTATCTCTTCAAGGGCCTTGTTCTTTTGCGTGCTGTTAATTTCCTGTCTCATAATATTTTGGATAAATTGTTCAGTTCAAATCCCTGCTTTTTGTTATATCCCTGGTGTTTGAATCCAATCTCAGGTCCAGGGTCTTACTTCCAATTTATTTTTTGAAATAATTTCTTCATCTCGTCAACATCCTTGTAGAATTGAATTATTTCGTCCGAGATCTCTTTGCTGCCAGGTTTGTTGTTAAGCTCGACGGCAAGTTTCTTATGGGCAATCCTGAGATGCCGGCAAGTTAGAACCATGGATGTCCGAAGGGATTTAACTGATTCTATTCTTTTTCTGAGTGAAATATAGTCCCTGTCGCTCTCGGGGGAGGTTGATTTTCTCTGGGTGAAATAGAAACGGAAACTTTCTGCTATCCCGGTTTCCTCATTATGTATAAGGGTTACGAGCAAATCAGAACTTAAAAATTTTGCCATCTCTCCGCAGGCGACAGACACCATGGTGTCTGCACGGTTGACTATCCCCTTCAAAGCCCTGCGTTGCTTTCGGGCAAGAAAGGCATTGGTCGCTTGATCTGCAGACCTGGTGATCAAGTTCCCGATTCCCGCAGGAACCGGGATAATTCCAACTGCCTTGTTGTATTCCCCAACAAGGGCTTCAAGATCAGACCCAATTTTGCTGTAGGCCACCTTCATTGTTTTCGTAGGTTTATCGGAGGATAACTCTTCCAGCCCGGCGGCATATTTCTCTAGGACCTTGAATAAGACACCTACCTTCCCGGGCACTTTGTCATCCAATGATTTCTCCCTGATAACATTTTCCAGTTCATTGATGTGTAAGCCTGGATCAGTAAATGATCCGGCATAATAAAGGCCCCTGGCGGCACGAATTTCTGCGAGTTCAGTCATTATGGAAGAGGGGGATGAAGCAAACTCCCCGGTCTTAACAGCGAATTGCTGAACAGTTTTTATCTGCTGACTGGTAACTGTAACACAGCTTACAGCAAGAAGCACAAACATGAAACCATAAAATAATTTTCTCATCCGGTGAAATATTGATTGATAATTGTTGGTTTACCATCCAGGGGAGCTGAACCGAAACAGAATAGTGAATAATATCAGGCTTTGTCATTCCAATTACTATGAATAACCAATAAATCACGATTTTGTTTACTTTTTCTCAAGAAATATCAAAAAAAATGGGGCACTTAAATATAAATTTATATTTTTGTCGCAAACAAGATGAAAATGACAATGCGTTTGGCAAATACATATTGGTGGTGGCTGGCCTATAACTTTCAAAAGTCGTAAGGGAGCAGAACCTGTATTTACCGAAATCAATAAAGTATACAAGAGGCCTGTCGCACCTGCGACAGGCCTCTTTCCATTTTGAAAACACCAGGGAATTTTAAGAAAAAACGACACATGAACACTTATCAGGTTGACTTACAAGGTTATTACGGTGAATTTGGAGGGGCTTATATTCCCGAGATTCTTCACCGGGTTGTGGCGGAATTGCAGTCAGTATATTTACCTATAATTGAAAGCAGTGAATTCCGGCAGGAATTCAACATGCTGCTTCAGGATTATGTCGGACGGCCATCCCCGCTATACCATGCCAAAAGGCTGAGTGCAAAATACGGATGCAAGATCTATCTCAAAAGAGAAGACCTCAACCACACCGGTGCCCATAAAATCAACAATACCATCGGGCAAATCCTTCTGGCCCGGAAAATGGGTAAAACCAGGATTATTGCTGAGACAGGTGCCGGTCAGCATGGTGTCGCAACAGCTACAGTCTGCGCCTTAATGAATATGGAATGCATCGTCTACATGGGAAAGACAGATATTGCCAGGCAAAGTGTCAATGTACAAAAGATGAAAATGCTGGGGGCGGAAGTCAGGCCGGTAACCTCCGGAAACATGACCCTTAAGGATGCCACCAATGAAGCCATCCGTGACTGGTGCTGCAATCCTGCAAATACCTATTATATCATAGGTTCAACGGTCGGACCTCACCCTTATCCAGACATGGTTGCCCGTTTGCAGTCCGTGATCAGTGAAGAGATCAAAAAACAACTGCTCATAAAGGAGGGCCGCGACTACCCGGACTACCTGGTAGCGTGTGTTGGTGGGGGCAGCAATGCGGCCGGTACGATTTACCACTATCTTGACGATGAACGGGTAAAAATCATCCTGGCAGAAGCAGGCGGAAAGGGTATCCACTCAGGTGAAAGTGCTGCAACCATACAACTGGGCCGTGTAGGAATACTTCACGGTTCAAAATCGCTGGTGATGCAGAGTGAGGATGGGCAGATTGAAGAACCCTATTCCATCTCTGCCGGACTTGATTACCCGGGAATCGGTCCATTGCACGCCTATCTTGCCAGCACAAAACGAGCGACTGTATTGGCTGTCAATGATGATGAGGCCTTAAAGGCGGCATTTGAACTCACACGTATGGAGGGTATTATTCCGGCTTTGGAGTCTGCTCATGCACTCGGTGCACTGGAAAAAGTAAAATTTAATGCCGGGGATATCGTCGTGTTGAATCTGTCGGGACGGGGAGATAAAGATATGGATACCTATATGGGGTTGATGGAGAAGGAGTTATGAGTTATGAGTTATGAGTTATGAATTATGAATTAGGAGTTATGAATTAGGAGTTAGGAGTTTGTAATCAGAAACAAATACAAGAAAATATGAGTTCACAAAAAATATTCCAATACAAGGCCAACAGCAAAAAGATTCTTGGCGACCTTCACACCCCGGTAAGCATCTACCTGAAGGTCAGGGATGCATACCCGGAATCAGTGCTTCTTGAAAGCTCCGATTTCCATGCCAATGAAAACAGCCTCTCCTTTATTGCACTCTATCCTATAGCACGTGTTGGTATTAACTCAGGCATATGTACCTCTGATTTCCCGGATGGTACACGGACAGAGAAATTACTTGACAAAAATTTCGGAGTCCCGGAAGCATTGAACACCTTCCTTGAACATTTCAGTGTAACAGGAGAAAATGCAAGCACTTGCGGGGTTTTCGGTTATACAGCCTTTGATGCTGTGCGATACCTTGAGAAAATAGCAGTGATTGAAACCCACCAGAAAGAAAATGATGCGCCCGATCTTTTGTATATTCTCTATAAATACATCCTTGTTTTTAACCATTACAAAGATGAGCTCACACTAATAGAAATGACGGGAGAAGGGGAATTACCTGATCTCAGGAAAATTGAAAATCTTATCTCAAACCGAAATTTTGCATCTTATGATTTCAGGCTGAATGGCAGTGAAAGATCACCTGTTACTGACGATGAATACCGAAAGATGGTCCGCAGCGGGATTTCCCATTGCTTAAGGGGTGATGTTTTCCAGGTAGTTTTGTCCAGGAGATTTGAACAGCCATTTATGGGTGATGATTTCAAGGTTTACAGGGCATTGCGGAGTGTTAATCCGTCTCCTTATCTATTCTATTTTGATTTCGGTGGATTCCGGATTTTCGGTTCTTCTCCTGAGACCCATTGTAAAATTACGGATGGCCGGGCTACCATTGACCCAATTGCCGGAACCATGCGCCGGAGCGGAGATGTAGTCAAGGATAAAGCTGTGAGCGAAGCACTTCTCAGCGATCCCAAAGAAAATGCAGAACATGTAATGCTGGTGGATCTGGCACGTAACGACCTGAGCCGCAACTGCCACGATGTAGACATCGACTTTTACAAGGAAGTTCACTATTATTCGCATGTTATCCACCTGGTTTCGCGGGTCAGCGGAACCATTTCAAAGAACAGTAACCCTATCAAAACCTTCGTTGATACATTTCCGGCAGGAACACTTAGCGGTGCACCCAAGGTACGCGCCATGCAACTCATCTCGGAACTCGAGTCTCACAGCAGGGGTGCGTATGGCGGTTGTATAGGGTTCATCGGATTCAACGGAAACCTTAACCAGGCTATCACAATCAGAACTTTTGTGAGCAGGGGCAATACTCTCTTCTACCAGGCAGGAGCCGGCATCGTCGCAAAAAGCAATGAGGAAAGTGAATTGCAGGAAGTGAACAATAAACTGGGTGCCCTGAAAAGAGCGATTGACATCGCAGAAACATTGATAAATTAATGTGGGTATGCAACTGGGATAAGCCAGCCCCTCAAAGGCGATGCCAATACATTTGCAGGTTTGATATTTACATTCTGACAAGCAACAAATAACCAATTACAGTTACAGGTGAAACCTTCAGAAATTATTGATCACACAAACAGACTTTTATTCAGGAAGGTTTCTTACGCACAATAAACCATCATACAGGCATGAAAAAAATACTATTGATAGACAATTACGATTCCTTTACCTATAACCTTGTACACCTGATAAAATCCCTTGGGTATGAAGTTGAGGTCAGGAGAAATGATGACATTACCATCCGGGAAGCCGGCAACTATGATAAAATCATGCTGAGCCCAGGACCCGGCATTCCGTCTGAAGCAGGAATGCTGATGGAAATTGTTGCGCAGCTGGCCCCGTCCAAGAGTATCCTGGGTGTGTGCCTTGGTCATCAGGCTATCGGCGAGGTGTTTGGTGCCCGGCTGATTAATCTCAGCGAGGTACATCATGGGATTGCTTCCAAAATTGAGATCACAAGCGGAGATTCCCTTTTCAGCGGCCTTGACAAAACATTCGAAGCGGGGAGGTACCACTCCTGGGCTGTCAGCCCGGAAAATTTTCCGGCTGTACTGGAAATCACTGCTGTTGACGCTTCCGGTGAAATTATGGCATTGCGTCACAAAAAATATGATGTCAGGGGAGTTCAGTTTCACCCGGAATCAGTACTCACACCGGTCGGGAAGACCATTATTCAAAACTGGATTGAAGGGAATGGAGTATAGGAGCTGGGAGGAGGAGCCGACACCTTTTGGAAATTACCGAAGTACGGTTCACATATCTTCCTTTTCAATGACATTGGAGACAGGAATATTGAATATCAATATAACAGGTTTCAATTGAAGAATAAAAAACAAATTGGAAACAGATGAAAAAGATATTATACAGACTATTTGAACACCAGTTTCTTGGACGCGATGAAGCCCGTGAAATTCTCCAGAATATGGTTTCCGGCAAATATACAGAGGCCCAGATTGCATCACTGATCACTGTTTTTCTGATGCGCAGCATATCTGTGGAGGAACTTGCAGGTTTCCGGGACGCACTATTGGATTTGAGGGTGGTGACTGACCTAAGTGAATACGACCCTATCGACATTGTCGGAACCGGAGGTGACGGGAAAAACACCTTCAACGTATCGACAGCTGCCTGTTTCGTTGTGGCTGGCGCAGGATACAAGGTTGCTAAACACGGCAACTACGGAGCTACCTCCGTCAGCGGAGCATCCAATGTAATGGAATTCCATGGTGTCAGGTTTACTACGGACCTTGATCGTCTTAAACGATCCATCGGGGAATCCAATATGGCCTACCTTCATGCTCCGATTTTCAATCCCGCTCTTAAAGCAGTGGCAGGCGTAAGAAAAAGCCTCGGTGTACGAAATTTCTTCAACATGCTCGGCCCCCTGGTTAACCCCGCAATGCCAAGAAATCAGCTGCTGGGAGTCTATAACCTCCCGCTGCTGAGGCTGTACAGTTATTCTTTTCAGAACAGTGGCAACAGGTTTGCTGTTGTCAACAGTCTTGATGGATACGATGAAATCTCCCTGACTGATTCCTTTAAGGTTGTCACAGTCAGCAATGAACACATTTATACCCCGGAAGAGATAGGTTTCAGCAGGAATACAGAATCCGACCTTTACGGTGGAGATACTATTGAAAACGCGGCTGCAATATTCAACCGGGTTTTAAACGGCACTGCCAGCGATGCCCAGAACAATTGCGTCATAGCCAATGCAGCTTTTGCCATCCGGGTACTGTGCCCTGAAAAACCAATCACCGCCTGCATTGATGAAGCACGCGATTCGCTCGTGCGTGGCAAGGCATTTCACAAATTCAAACTGTTTATCGAATTAAATTCATAATGGCATGCAATAGCCATGAGCAAATCAGCCAACAACGGGAAATGATCAGGATGCAGGTCCAATTGACCATTGAAAAACAATACATCATCAAATGAAGGACATATTGCAGGAAATAATAGCGCACAAGCGTATTGAGGTCGAAAAGCAAAAACACCTAATCCCTTTGGAAATGCTTGAACTTCAGCTTTCTGAGGCTGAAAAAAGGCCGGCAAACTCCATGCGTGGAGCCCTGAACACCTCACCCAGCGGGATTATTGCCGAATTCAAGCGCAAATCGCCTTCCAAAGGATGGATCTTTGCAGATGCTGAAGTTGAAAAGGTCCTTCCTCATTATGAAAAAGGCGGTGCCTCTGCCTGCTCGGTTTTAACAGACAATCATTTCTTTGGTGGGTCACTGGACGATCTTCTGAAAGCCCGCCAATTGGTTTCACTGCCCTTGCTGAGGAAAGAATTTATCATAGATTCTTACCAGCTGATTGAATCACGTGTGGCCGGTGCTGATGCCATATTATTGATTGCATCAGTACTAAGTCCCAGGGAATGTGCAGACCTCGCCAGGACTGCATCAGAACTGCAAATGGAGGTATTACTCGAGGTTCATACAGAAAAGGAACTGGAACACCTGAATGCTCATGTGAGTATGCTGGGTATCAACAACCGCAACTTAGGGACTTTCGAAACATCCCTTGACCATTCTTACCGGCTTGCAGAAAAATTTTCAAAAATGGGAAGCAATGCGCTGCTTATTTCGGAGAGCGGAATATCAAAGCCGGCTACTGTGAAGGATCTTCGGTTGCAGGGCTTCAGAGGCTTTCTGATAGGGGAAACATTCATGCGCGACGGAAGGCCGGGAGAGACACTGGTTCAATTTATTAAAGGAATAAACGATGATAATTAAAGTTTGCGGCCTGCGGGAACCCGGAAATATGAAGGAGGTAACAGCCATTCAGGGGGTAACCCTGGCGGGTATGATATTTTATGATAAATCACCCCGTTACGTAGGACTCAACGAAAACTCATCCCTGTTAGCAGAATTGAAAATAACAGAAAAAGTGGGTGTCTTTGTCAATGAACTGCCGGAAGTGATTGCTGAAAAATGCAGGGTTTACCGGCTTGGCTTTGTTCAGCTGCACGGTACCGAAACGCCCGGATACCTTGCAGAACTTAAGAAAATCCTGCCTCAGGAAATAAAATACATCAAAGCCTTTTCGATAGGATCCGAGAAAGACATATTGGAAACATCACAATATGAGGGGCTTTGCGAATATTTTCTTTTTGATACCCCCTCCATAAGTTACGGCGGTTCCGGAAAATCATTTGACTGGGGAATGCTTAATTGTTACAAAGGCAGCACGCCATTCCTTCTGAGCGGAGGTATCGGCCCTGAAAGCATCGGGGCAATCCGGAATTTCAAACACAGAAGGTTCGCAGGCATAGATCTTAACAGCCGGTTTGAAAGCGCACCAGCCATAAAGAACATTGAATTACTTTCAGAATTCGTACAACAACTAAAATCATTGTAACAATGAACCGCATTACCAGCCTTTTTGAAAAAAGTGACAAAAAGATCATATCCGTATATTTTACTGCAGGTTACCCTAACCTGGGAGATACAACCGACATTCTCGCCTCACTCCAGGAGAACGGAATCGATATGGCAGAAATTGGCATCCCCTTTTCAGATCCGATGGCTGACGGGCCGGTTATTCAACACTCGGCTGACGTAGCCCTTCGCAATGGCATGTCCTTACGCACCCTATTTGAACAGTTGAAAGAGGTAAGGGAATCGATCCGGATTCCACTAATTCTAATGGGATATCTTAACCCTATCATGCAGTATGGTTTTGAGCGTTTCTGCCAGGACTGTGCCGCAACAGGCATTGACGGAGTCATCATTCCGGATCTGCCATTTGCCGACTACCAGGCCGGTTACAAAGCAATCTCAGAGCAGAACAATCTCAAAATGATCATGCTGATAACTCCGGAAACATCAGAAACCAGGATCCGGTCGATCGATGAACACACCGAAGGTTTTATCTACATGGTATCAAGTGCCTCAACAACCGGAGCACAACAGCAGTTCGACCAAGTCAAGAAGGATTATTTCAAAAGAGTTGCCGGAATGCAACTGCGGAATCCGGTGCTGGTAGGGTTTGGCATCAGCAACAAAGCGACCCTGGATGCAGCTTCCGAACAAAGCAGGGGAGCTATTATTGGAAGCCGGTTTATTCAGTTACTGGGACAAAACTCAAGTCCTGACATGGCTGTAAAAGCTCTGTTAAGTGCACTTCAACAGTAAAATTGAATCGTAGGAAATGAACACAGGGATGGCTAAATACCTTTGTGCCTCAACCAATATGAAATCTCCGGAAAATATTATCCACTTCGGGTGGACTCATACGAATCGGTAGAGGAAGAGCGCCAGAAGCAGCGTCATAATGGAAACAATCATGATAAAGCTACCGAATTTACCTACATTTTCCTCTGAGTCGCGGGCAATATACCCGGTTATCACCCCGATAACCGCAACAAGAATAAAGAAGGAGGCTGCAATGGTATAACCGGCAAGCAAACTGAAAGCCACCAGTCCGGGTAATCCGACAAGTGCTATCAAAAGCACTGTTAAGCAACCCCTGGCCTGGGTAAACTGGAAGAAAACCTTGAAAAACTTGATGATAAAATAGGCAATCAGCACTACAAATATTAAGGCAGAGATGAGAACCCAGGGATTGTTCAGTTCAACTATAAATGCTGATTCCAATGTTTCCATGACACAAATGTAAAAAAATGTAGCTTTAATTTGCCCTGGTATCATTTCATTAGACACCTGGAAAGCCGGGAAAGCGGTTAGTGTTCCCTATAAGGGTTATCCTGCTGATCTGAAAAATTTGTTAAGTAAGGTTGGTCATTTGCGGGCTATAGCTTTAATCATCCCCTGAAACATCACAAGGTGAACAGGCAGCAGTCCCCACCAGTAGGTCCTGCCGCTCAGGCCTTTCGGCATAAATGTAGCTGTCTGAGTGACATAGTGTCCATCACTTTTCAAAACGATTCTGAATTCGAGCCATGCCTCTCCCGGCACCTTCATCTCAGCGAAAAGAAGCAACCGTTTGTTATCACGGTCAGCAACCAATACCCTCCAGAAATCCAAAGCATCTCCCGGATTAAGATCTGCCGCGTTACGCCTTCCCCGGCGCAATCCGACACCCCCTACCATCTTATCAATCACTCCCCTGATGTTCCAAATCCAGTCGGCGAAATACCACCCGGTTTCCCCACCGATTGAAAAGATCCTGTTCAGTACCTTCTCCGGATCTCCTTCAATTTTCATGCTTCTGCGATCACGCAGTACACCAAAATTTGGAACATCCATATACTTAAAGAGTTGTATGCCTGTTCCCATGGAAACAGCGTCTGTCCAACTTGAAGCAACAGTATCGAGATTGATGCGTTCAAGGGCCCTCTTGCAGGCTTCGCGATAAGTGAGAGGAGTAATACCCAATATTTCCTGCAGCCTGTTATCCTTGCAAACGACTTCCACTTTCATACTGTCTACAAGATTGACAGCCAGATAATACGATGTAGATGTAACAAAGTAGAGCCAGAATGAAGACATCCTCGGACTGAAAAAAGGAATCACTCCAATGTACCTTTTTAATCCTCTTACCTCTGCATACTGAAGCAACATCTCCTTGTAAGTCAGGATTTCAGAGCCTCCGATATCAAAAATATCATCAAAGGTGACAGGGTTGAGCATACATCCTGTGAGGTATTTCAAAACGTCAGCAACCCCCAATGGCTGACAAAGTGTCCTGACCCAGGATGGAGCAACGACAACGGGCAGGATCTCCATCAGGTCGCGGATTATTTCAAAGGAGGCGCTTCCACTGCCCACAATGATTCCAGCCCTGAGTACGGTAAGATGTTTGCCGGATTCCCTGAGTATATCTTCGACATCTCTTCTGGACTTCAGGTGTCTTGAAAGTTTTTCCGAATTTGAAATACCACTCAGGTAAATGATCTGCCGGCAGTTGGTCTTACTGATAAAGTCTGCAAAATTCCTGGCAGATAACGCCTCCTCCGTCATAAACTCCCCGATGGAGGAGGACATGGAATGTACCAGGTAAAATGCGACGTCGATGTCGATCGACTGAAGGTGTTCAGGAATGGGTTTTAAAAGATCTATCTCATGTCCAATAACACTGGCATTGGATTTTTCAGGTATGATCATTCTCCCCATGCTTCTAACAAAACATGTAACATCATGACCGTTCTCAGAAAGAATCTGAAGCAACCTTTTCCCAATATATCCGGTACTGCCGGTAAGTAAAACCTTCATGAACCTGACAATTCGTTAATGCAAACTTTTGACAATTCTACCTGTCCCGGGTCGATATATTGTGCCGTTGGTTGAAACCAGTATTCAAATTTGGAAATATAATCGCAGTATTTCTATCTATTCATAGAGAACCTTGTGGCATTCCGAACAAAATGCGGTCTTCCAGGCACCTTTGATCTCAACAGGGTGCACAAATTCAAGCGCCTTGTCGGTAGAACTGGTGGTAACATTTCCTGTAGGTCCTTGATTGATAATGGTATGACAAAGGTCGCAATTCCTTGATATAGTTTCACCCTTCTCAGTTTTGTGTCTATCCGAGTGACAACGGAAACAACCATCCGATTCAAGGTGACCAATGTGATTAAGGTAACGGGTAGCATCTGCCCTCATAAACGGGAAAGCATTGTTCTTGTATTCACCCTTAATAACCTCTATTGCAGCAGTAATTCTGGATGACTCTTTGCCATAAATATCCGGATAGTTCTCTTTGTAAAATCCTGTTACAGTCTGGTCAATCATCATCATGGCTGAATCCATGCTGGTGTATGAAATTTTGAGAGCCTCCATGGCCGCCTTTTTTATGTATGGAATATCCTTGGGAATCTTTCCGGCCACCATAGCATTGTTGATGTAAAAAGTCGGAGATTGATACAGGTGTGAAGGTCTGTTGTGACAGTCCATACAGTCCATTGTCCTGGAGGGAATGGAATCCAGTACTGCTTTGTCTACCGGGTTTTCCGAGTCCATAAAGGTCTTGACTTCGCCGGTCTTCAGGTTCGTCATTCTCACCCAGGGGATGCTCTCGCGGTCCTCCGAATTAGGAACATAGTCAATTTTGAAGTTTTTATTGATATGCCAGTGGATACCTTCAGACAAACCCATTGAACTGAATTCCGGGCCGATCTTCATCATCAGGGAGTTGTTCCATTCTGTACTTGCGGAATCAGTAAGGTATGAACGAATATTGACAAGTTTCCTGGAATAGAATTTTTCAGGCCAGTGGCAACGTTCGCAAGTTTCGCGTGCAGGCCTCAGATTGTGCAGCGGAGTACCGATAGGACGCGAGAATTTTTTAAATGTGACGGAATAGACCTGGTATAGCCCAGACATTTTGGACTTAATGTACCAGTCAGCACCTTCACCAACGTGACATTCCACGCAGGCGACCCTGGCATGGGGTGAATGCTGGTAGGAAACATACTCAGGCTCCATAACCTGGTGGCAAAGTTTTCCGCAGAACTCAACCGATTCAGTATACTGAAATGCCTTGTAACTGCCCATGGCAGAAATTATCAGCAATATGACTGTGATAACAGAAATAGTCAGGAAACCGGACCGGAATTTAGGATCATTCAGGTTGAATACAGGCCAGACACCGGCATCATCAGGAGTAACATCCTTTTTGCGGAGGCGAAGGACAATTCCAAGGGGGATCATCAACAGGCCAATAACCAAAAATGCAGGAACAATTATATAAATGTAAAGACCCAGGTATGCATTGTTTCTTTCGGAAAAAAGCGAAAAAAGAAATAGTACAAGGATAACAAGTAAACTGTTGGCGGCAATAACGAACCCTGCGAGGCTCATCCAGTTGTAAAAATTCCTAGACGGTTTCATTTTGTAATAGTTTATTATTTAGTTGCCAAAAGAAAAACCCACTAATTAATTTTCTGTTGGTCCCGGCTCACCGGGATGGGCATTTCAGTTGTGACTAAATTGGTTTAAATGGCTATTGGGAATCGGAGTACAGGGAGGGCACGGACAGATTTGCAAATGCTTCAATCGTTTTGGCCGGTATTTTCCTGAGGTCGTCTATCCCACTTGAATAATACGTTGGTTAATTTTATATTTCAAAAGTCAAAATGATACTTCGTTTCAATTTCCTGTTTTGGAAAGTAGTTTAATTGGAATTTCGTAGGTTTTCATTTTGAATTTGCCCAAAATTATAGCTTTTCATCTAAATATCTAGATGTCTGTTGCTAAAAAGATTCATTCTCAATAACCAGGCAGATCAAAATCTGAAATAATAACAATTTCCAAATTTAAACATCAGGGATTGATTTTTTTACGATTTTTGAGAACCAAAACAGAATCAAAGCATGCGGGATATTGAAACGCTGAAGGATATTCACCTCCTGGTGGATAAGTTTTATGCCAAAGTCATCGAAGACCGGACTATTGGTGTTTTTTTCAACCAGAGACTGGAAGGCCGCTGGGAGGCGCACCACAAAAAACTATACCGGTTCTGGCATACTGTATTACTGAGACGGCCTGATTATTTTGGCAACCCGGTACCCATGCATTTTAACATGAACCTAAAAAAAGAACATTTCGACCATTGGCTGGTCGTGTGGTGTGAAACGGTTGATGAGCTTTTTGCCGGCAAAATTGCAGAAAGGGCAAAATTCAGGGGTAATACAATGGCTAAGGCATTTTACAGCAAGATCAGGAAGGCGGACGGTCAAAGCAATGAAGAGTAATAGCAAGTCCTGTGTTCCGGTTGCTTTTAATCCAGATCCTCCTTTTCATCCAGGAAATAAAAATAAAGTTTTTCGATGGCAGCCCGTATAGCCTGGTTGATTGGCATCTGGGGAACTGCAAGATCCGGGTCTATGGCCAGCAACTTCATGAAATAGTTGCTGAAAACAGGCATTTCTTCCGGCACTGAAAGAGCCATTTCTCCAGCTTTTTTTACTGCACCCGGCTGGCCGTACTTGATTATCTTGCAAGTTACGAGTACCGGCTGATTGTTCCGGTTCAGCCTGTATCCAAATCCAAAAAGCCTGCATATCAAACCCCTGTGTTCGTAGTACTGGCATCCCCACTCCCCTCTTGCATTGGCTTCCGGATCAAAACAAGCACACCAGGGATGTAAGGGGTTATCCAGGTTAACCAGGAATTCATTGATCCTGCCGGTTTTGTAGAGCCATGCTGCAAGGGGCATAAACTCGATGGGTGAAGCCTCAATGTCAGTTTTGCGGCAACACATGCCACAAAAATCCGGGCATTTTATGCCATGCTCCCCGGATGTTTTGGCAATATGCAGATCCAGTTCCCTGAACACTTCCTCCACTTCTTCGATAATCCAGTTTTGTCTCATATTTTGGCCTTATCCATGAAAAAACAGATAACCGATAAAAAATGCAATAACCAGGCCCACAAAATCTGCAAACAGTGAACAGGCAAGAGCATGCCTGGTCTTTTTTATCCCGACAGAACCAAAATAAACGGCCAGGATAAAGAATGTTGAATCAGCCACACCCTGTACCGTACAGGAAAGCCTGCCTATAAACGAATCAGCACCATATGTTTTCATCGCATCAATCATCATACCACGTGATCCGCTGCCACTCAAGGGCTTCATAAGGGCAGTAGGCAAAGCACCAACAAATTCCGAATCAAAACCCATGGACTCAACCATCCATTTGACTCCTGCCACCAGGAAATCCATGGCACCCGAAGACCTGAATATTCCGATGGCAACCAGGATGGCGACCAGGTAAGGAATTATCCTGATTGCAGTAGTGAATCCCTCCTTGGCACCGTCGATAAAGGTTTCATAGACATTTATCCTGTTGCGTACCCCTAGCAAAATAAAGAACATGATCAGTGAAAAAAGGATAATGTTACTGGCGGCCTTTGAAAACAAGGAAATCTGCTCCTGGGACATACTATTCAAGGAAAGCATCAGCGTTGCCAGTATAGCAAAAGTTCCCAGGAGATAGGCCATGACAGTCCTGTCCCAAAGATTGATTTTCTGCACAATAGAAACAGTAATCAGTCCTGTCATATTCGCAAAAAAAGTTGCAATCATGATAGGTATAAACACATCAGAAGGATCTGCAGCACCCATCTGGGCACGGTAAACCATGATGGATATCGGGATGAGGGCCATTCCCGAAGCATTCAGCACGAGAAACATAATCTGTGCATTGGAAGCTGTATCCTTGACCGGATTGGTCACCTGCATTTCTTTCATTGCCTGCAGACCCATTGGTGTGGCAGCATTATCCAATCCAAGCATATTGGCCGCAAAATTCAGCATCATCGGACCGTATGCTGGATGATTTTTACCCAATTCAGGAAAAAGCTTATTAAAAAATGGTCCTATAAGTTTCGAGATAATGTTGACTATTCCCCCCTTTTCCCCTACTTTCATGATCCCCGACCAGAAGGTCAGTACTCCGGTAAGTCCGAGGGAAATCTCAAACCCGGTTTTAGACATCTCAAAGGTGGAATTCACCATTGCAGGGAAAATCTCCATATCACCCAAGAAAATCAGCTTGAAGAGAGCGATCACGAAGGCAATGACAAAGAAAAAAATCCAAATATAGTTTAAGGCCATTCAGTCTGAAAGTAATGATCCGGGTTACATGAGATGGTAAAAATAAAAAAATCCGGAATGAATCCGGATTTTTTTATCTGTGGATAAAACAGGGATCAGTATTTCCCTGCAAAATCATCAGCAATGGCATTGATGGCTTCATCAGTCAGGTCAGATCCGTTGTGAATAACCAACCTGTACCTGAATGTAGCCGACTTCCCTGCCGGGATATTGAAGTTCAGGGTCTCCTTACCTTTTGAAAAAACGCTCCATCCAAGAGGATTTGCAGCGAACAAGCCATAGCCCCTTGCATGCCAGTAGGTCGGATAACCTACATTTTTTGGATGATCGCAGATTACAACGGCCACTTTCTCATTACCTATGGTGCCGCTCAGATCCATCCATTTCCCCCTTGTAGACCATACTGCATCATCTTTGATGCCCTCACTGCTGCGGTAACTGCCTGAAACTCCCTCGTTGGTCATCGTTTTTACAGTCGTGGGGTTGCCTTTTGCATCAGTAAGAATAAGCTGTTCCTTTGAAGGCAGCTCAAGTTGCCTCGCAACACGGATGGCAATGACACCTTCTTTGTTGTCAGCCATGGAAACTGGAAGTATGCCTGCCGTAAGGGTGGTAATCCGGTCAATAATCCTTGTGTTGCCCTGGTTGCTGAAATACATTTCAGTTTTATCGGACAGCAGTGATTTTCCCTCCGGTGTATCCCAGGAAGAAGTTACAACCAGAAGTCCGTGCCCCTTGCCGCCCTCTTTCTTTTCAATGGATTTATGGTGAATGTTACCATATTCATTTTTCCTGTCAGGTGAAATAGCTTCAGAATTGTTCCAGAAGTCAAGTTTATTTACATCACCGTAATTGAACCATATTCCAATATGATGGGGGTGATCCACGCGTTCACCGGATCTCGGTTTCAGCGGATAACCGCGCGTAACCTCACTTCCGGAGGCAGTTATGACAGGATATAGAACCGGCTTCATGACATTGTCCGGCCAGATGTAAGAAGTGAAAAGCTTTCCGTCCATCATTACATCTACCTGCTTCTGGTCACTCTTATCTACAAAGGTCACTTTCCCCTGCTCCTTGCCCGGGCCCTGTTTTGCCAACAGTGGTTGTATGGCCATACACTCCAGTAAAATAACACCAATAAATACGGCTGACTTAATTTTCATGGGTAAAATTATATTAATTAAATAATTGTATATCAAACAAATAATCGAAATATTTACCAAAAGGCATTGCATTATTAACCATCCGTTGCCTCTTCTTCATCCGCAAATGTTGCTTTTGCAAACAATAAGGAAGAACTGAAGGTAAAAATAACAAAACTCCACTTCTCTCCAGCTAAATAGATCAGATTTCTCTCCTAAAAAGAAAAAATAGATCCGGACCCTTATTTTTAATATCGCAATATTGTAATTTCACAACATTATTGATCATCCGGTAGTCTGAATGAAACGTAAGGGAGTTTATTTCGTAGAACTTTCCCGGAAGGAAATTAAAATTTTTGAAAAAAACTGTACACCATGCAAAATAAGAAAACATTGATCTGGATCTTCGCTGTAGCGTTAACAGCATCTGCAGCCATTTACCAAAGATTAACCGGACCGACACATCCACAGCGAACCAAAGCTGTTATAGCCGGGAATACCTATAAGATAAAACTCATCAGAACCTTTGATGGATCAGGCGATTGCCCTATTACCATTCCTATTCCGAACCAGGAGGTTTCAGGGACTCTTGAATACCGGATTTACCCGCAAAAAGTGGATTATACAAAACTGTCCATGACACGTGAGGGGAACAATCTCTCAGCCCCGCTCCCACACCAGGGAATGGCAGGCAAGCTGGAATACCGGATCACCCTTAGCAAAGGCAATGAGCAGTTTGTAATAAACAATGGCGAACCAACTGTTATACGATTCAAGGGATATGTACCTGCTTTCGTGCTGATTCCCCATATTCTCATCATGTTTCTCTCCATGCTGTTCAGCAATGTGGCTGGGTTTTTTGCACTCTTCAAAATTCCTTCCCTGAGAATGATGAAGATTACGCTTGGAACCATCTTTGTAGGGGGGCTTATTATGGGTCCCCTGGTACAAAAATATGCGTTCGATGAACTTTGGGCCGGAGTTCCCTTTGGCTGGGACCTAACAGACAACAAGACACTGATAGCTTTTTTAGCCTGGGTGATCGCTTACTGGTTCAACAGGAAACAGGAATCCAGGTACTGGGTTGTTGCGGCAATGATCGTTACACTTGGCATTTTTTCAATTCCTCACAGCCTTTTTGGTTCTCAGCTTGATCCTGCGACAGGAAAAATTATCCAGGGTGCAATTCTGCCATTTTTTTTCATTAATTTTCTAAAAAAATAAGAAACCGGTTCCAATCTCAGGCAGCATGAGAAACCTTCTGTTTTCCATTGTGTTATTGCTCATCACACCTCAATTGTCAGCACAACCTGACAACTGGTATTTTTCAATCTCAATGGGGAGGTGCTGGCCTGTAGGTTCATTTGCCAACACAAATCCGGAGAATCAGGAAGCAGGGTTTGCCCTCAGTGGGTTTGCCCTCAGTCTTGATGCAACCTATCCGCTGAGCAGAAACTGGGGATTAAAGGGAATGGTGATGCTGAACAGCAATCCTGTCAACCGAAACGGTGTGGGAACAATGATGGAAAACAGGATGAAAGTACAAGTACCTTTCGTTGAAACTGAGCGTGAGTTCCTGAAATTATCCATCAACTCCCTGATGTCAAACAGCCTGATATTCGGTCCTGTCTACACCATCAATTTTGACCGCCTGGCATGGGATTTTCAAGGCATGACAGGTATGAACGTCACCTATCTTCCAGACCAGCATCTGCTGTTCGCAAATCCTGCCAACAACTGGGAATATTTACAGCGGAATACCAATGCGCTGAACATTTCCATGGATTTTTCGGCAGGTACTGCCATACGAATGAAAGTCGTGGAGAAAATTCATCTCAAACTTTCGGCAGATTATCAGTACTCCCGGTCCAACAACAAATGGGAAGAGTTAAAAACGGTCAAAGAAAACAATACCATAAAAACAACGCAGCTTAACAGTGGAGCCACTACCGTCATTAAAGAGGCGGTGATTGGATCAATAGGGTTTGTTTATTATTTATAACCATTCTACGTAAGGTGCGGGCCTGAAATTTTTGCAGCATATCCTGACAGACTGCAATCCGATCGGCTTTTCGTGAAATTGTAATGCAGCTTTTTGTTGTTAGCATTTGATTCTAAACACTATACTGATACTATGAAAACCATTATCCTTGCATCTTTACTTGTGGTCCTGACATGGACGGGAGCACTTTCCCAAACAACAAAAAGCGGATCCGACTATTTTGAATTCGCCCGGTCAAGAAAAAATGATCTGAAAATCAGCACTTATGCAACTGCTCATTGTATAAATGAATTCTTCTCTACCCAGGAAGGAAGGAAGAAAGTGCTTGCCACCTTAAAAAACAACGGCATTTCGAAAGTATACCTGGAAGTATACCGTTCGGGACTGGTACTGAAACCTGACTCACTCAGGAAATATATTCAGTTTATCAAGGAGAACGGCTTTGAGGTAGTTGGCGGAATAGCGACAGTTCCTGGTGATGATTTTGCCAAAAAACAGGAAGGACCCCTTACCTGGTGCAACTGGCAGAATAAAAAAACACAGGATGATTTCAAGGAGGTGATGATAAACGTTGCTCCCCTGTTTGATACTTTTGTGATAGATGATTTTCTCTGCACCTCTGATACCAGCATAGAGTCAAAAACTGCCAAAGGGGATCAAAGCTGGTCTGTCTACAGAAGGGCACTGCTGACCAGGCTGCAGGATGAACTATTTATCCGACCGGCCAAAAAGGCGAATCCCGGGCTGAAAATCATCATCAAATATCCACAGTGGTACGACCGCTTCCATATGTTTGGCTACGACGTTGAAACCGGCCCAAAGCTCTTCGATGAAGTATGGGTTGGCACTGAATCGAGGGGACAATACACGCAAAGGTACGGCTTTGTGCAGCCGTATGAAGGATTTATCAATTACCGCTGGATTTCCACATTCGGGGGAAAGAAGATGGGTGGGGCGTGGTTTGATTATGGCGATTGCAACGCCGATGATTTTGTTGAACAGGCTTACCAGTCAGTCCTTGCCGGAGCCAAAGAGCTGGTTTTTTTCAGTATGTACGACCTCCTGCAAGACCATCCGGGAAACCGCCTGCTGCAGGAGAAATTCGGTCAGCTGGCCGATCTTGCAAAAATTGTCGCACATAATCCGGTAATCGGAACTGTCGGCTACAAACCTCCTCAGAGTGATGCGGGTGGTGATCTTTACCTGATGGACGGGATCGGAATGTTCGGAGTATCGCTGGTGCCGGCTTCCTCGTACCCTGTTGATGCAAAATTGATTCTTTTGCCAACACAAGCTGCAACAGACAAGGATATTACACGGAAAATTGAAGCCTCTCTAAAAAAAGGAAACAGGTTGGTTTTAACAGCCGGCTTCCTGGCCAATGCACCTGACGGAGAGAAGATTGCCCGGATGGCCGGCGTGGAATGGCCTGTTACCATCAGCCCCTCAGAGGCTCCTGAAATTATCACCAACAACCAGTCGCTCGCCATGAAGCTTCCCCTTAAACTTGAGTCCCAGCTCAAAACCAGGGGATCAACAGTTCTGCTTGAGGCAAAAAACGGCAATAGCCGTATCCCATTCTTACTGAAAAACAGTGCAGGGAATATTTACGTGCTTAATGTTCACACATTCTCGGAAGCAGATTTTGCGGCTGTCGGAGAGGTGCTTCTGTCTCCGAGACAACTGGGCATCTATGATATGCCAAGGGACTGGGCCAATACGCTTCGGGCTGCGTTGCAACTCCCAGATCTGCCGGTGATGGATGCTCCTGCACGCGTCTCCTTTCAGCAATTAAGTGATGGAAGTTTCGTCATTCAGAACTACAACCAGGCTCCTGCCGAAGTAAAAATCGCCTTGAAACAGGAAGGAAAACTCAGGGATCGCTTTGACGGAAAAGAGATGACTATAAAAGAAAACCGGTTGACCGTAACCATACCGGCAAGATCCCGGGTGTGGATCGGGAAGTGAGTTATGAGTGATGAATTATGAGTTATGAATTATGAGTTATGAGTTATGAGTTATGAACTGGAGGGCATAGGGATACTTAAGAATAGCACTTTCAATGACAACAAAAAAGGAGGAAAGGCCGAAAGTTAAAGTTGTTTTGACTTGGACTGACTACTTTTTAGAAACACTTTGCTGGCTTGTTATTGTTTTCATGTGGGCCATGTTAGCATGGAGTTATTCCGATATTCCGGAAACTATTCCCACACATTTTAATTTCACAGGAAAGCCTGATAACTTTGGGATTAAAGGTTCGTTGTTTATTTTACCCGTTGTAAGTTCCCTGCTCTATATCGGGATGTCAATTCTGAACAAGTATCCTCATGCATTCAATTACCCGACAAAAATTACAATGCAGAATGCTGAGAAACAATACACTATTGCAACAAAACTGATCAGGTATTTAAAATTTATGGTGGTACTCACCTTTTCACTAATCGTTCTTCTGACGTTTTGGACAGCCAACAACCACGCGACTTTGCCTGTAGTTTGGGTTGTACCGGTATTTATCGCACTATTCTATATACCAATGGTTTACGGAATTGTCAGAATGTTTAAAACTTCCTGACCAGGATATTGAACTAAGGCTAGTGTCAAAGTGTTTCAGTGAATTTCCCCACCCAGAATGACCATTTCTATCAGGTCTGAGCTAAAGGCATAAGGGAAATACTGGTATGAAGGTATTTTCCTGGTTACAAATACATTCGCTGCCTTACCCCTGGTGATTGAGCCATAACCCTCCCCTATTCCCATCAGGTAGGCTGAATTAATGGTTGATGCATTGATGACCTCCTCCGGTTTCATCCCGTATTTGATACATGCAAGCGACTGCATAAATTTCATGTCGCAGGAAGGCATCGATCCAGGGTCAAAGTCGGTGGCGATGGCCAGCGGCAACCCGGCATCAATCATCTCCCTGGCAGAGGAGGTGGACAGATTATGGAAGAAAGAGGCTCCGGGCATTATTACAGGAAAAATTCCGGCTGTCACCATCTGCTCGATCTTTTCACTGGTAAGTTGTCCGGACTGATCCATAATATCAAGACAGACAGGGATATTTTTCTCATTGAGATGGTTAAGCCCGAGCTCATCGGAGTGGATCTTAACATTTAGTCCTTGACGCAGTCCGGCAAGAAGTAAAGTCTCTGTCTCATGAAGGGTTAAAAACTGATGATCGTAATACAAGTCAAGGTTGTCGGCCAGTTCATCCTGTGCCATGGATGGAAGAATATCCAATATATGATCAACATACCTGGAAGATGACCTTCTGAAATTTTCATGGTAGGTATGTGACCCCAAAAAAGTAGATTTTATGACCAGTGGCGTTGTCCCTTTTAGTTTCCGGATCACCTGCAGCAGTTTAACTTCATCATCTGCCTCCAGGCCATAGCCGCTTTTTATCTCCAGGGCCCCGGTGCCTTTTCTGACTACCTCCTTCAGATGATCAAGTGCTTGAAGGTATAACTCATCCACCGATAATTCGTGCAACCTGATAAAGGAGTCTGTGAAATTTATTCCCTTTCTTTTGAAATCAGAACCCTTTCCAGTAAAATCATGCAGCTGGCCAAAAGGATAAAGAAGATGAGAATCGGGATCACAAAAACTGGGGAAAACCAGCCTACCCTTACAGTCAATCTCCATCAACAGTTCATAATTCTCCAAATCACATTCATTCAATGCACCCATGGGGCCATAATCAATTATCATCTCATCACTCATCAGCAGAAATGCATTTTGAATGGTTTGAAGCCGCCCCATATCCTTCCCGGCCAAATAAAACGGAGGGTTTTCACCGGTCTGCACCAATTCCTTGATGTTAAGGAGTAATAATTCCACTTTTGAAATAGTTGTAAATGAGGAATTTGGAGATTATCTACCCTAAAGATAAAAAATAATGCGAGCATTACAACTCTTTGGCGCTGGTTTTTGAAAAAAAGGCAAAAAAAAACCTGCTTGAATCAAGCAGGTCATTTATAGTCTTTTGTCTGATCACTCAGGTGATATGGCATCAGTCGGACATACCTCAGCACATGATCCACAATCGGTGCAAAGCTCAGCATCAATTTTGTAGATTTCACCTT